>JAUWBX010000334.1 GCA_030609625.1 Phycisphaerae bacterium | reverse complement strand
GCCATATCCGACCAGGGAATATCTGGGTATTTTCTCCTGACCGAGGCGGGCAACTGCTTGGTTGCCTCACCAGCAACCTCCAACTCTCTTACGACAGCACTTATGGTCTTTCTATCAGTTATGAATTTTTCGTAAGAGAGTCCTTCGACAAATTGCTGGGCATTACGGAAGGCCTGAAGAATATCCCTCAAATAAACGCGACAGTCGCGTTTCATATGTAAATAACCTCATTTAATATTGTGCTCCTGAATTCCGGTCTCAGTGCTTTTATGGAAACCAGATCAATTTTCGCCCCCGTCTGCTCTCTCAAATATCTTTCCATCGCAACGAAATCCAGCAGGTCTATGCCCCCAGAGAATTCCACTAAAATATCGACGTCACTGGACCTGCGGGCCTGGTCTCTGACATACGACCCGAAGATCCCAAGCCGTTTGACATTGAATTTGCGACTGAGCGTTGGCTTGAGCTTTTTCAGGCTCTCTTTCAAGGAACTGACACTACAACCTTTATCTGAAGTTTTTACTTTACTACTCACTTTTTCATATCCTTAAAACCGGTTGGTAAGTACTCAAGTTGACTGACTTTTGCTTTTACCCTGGCTACCACAGTTTAGCTATTTTGCGCAACTTCAGTAATAACAACAGGTTACGATGCCTTGTCCGTTCCGAAGTTTCTGTTATGCGTAATTTAAACTCTGCTTTTAACATGCTGTAAATAAAGGAGTTACGCAAAACCCAGTCAAGTTGAGTAAGTAGATAGCCATCTATTTTTCGTAAATCATTTAAGAATACATTATACCGAAAGAGGGTGGGAGAGTAAAGCGCTCTTTTGTTTGTCTGTGAAATAAATCGTGCAATTTGTACAATCTACGGCTAAAATTGAATCTGTGAAATCTGTATCTGAAAAAACCCAAAATCGAAAACTTGTGCCCGCGCAAGCAAGTATCGAAAGCCCTTTACGCACTATTGATTGCGGGCTGGCTGAGTACCGAGAGGTTCTGCAGCTACAGCATCAGTTACGGGAAAAAAGACGCGAAGGTGAAATACCAAATACCGTTTTAATCGTTGAGCACTCCCCTGTTATTACTCTCGGCGCCCGGCAAAGTACCAACAAACTCTTAGCCGACAGGGATGATTTGGCACAAAGGCACATCGACGTAGTCGATATCCGCAGAGGCGGCGGCACAACGGCACACAATCCGGGCCAGTTAGTGTTTTATCCGATTTTAAATTTGCGGCAGCTAAACCTCGGAATCAGTGAATATATCAGAGAACTGGAATCAATTGGCGCGGAATTGTTAGAGTATTTAGATGTCCATGCCGAAAGAAGAAAAGGCTTTCCCGGCCTGTGGGTCAGTACCAAAAAAATCGCCTCTATCGGCGTGCGCGTATCGAAATTTATAACCTATCACGGTATGGCGATAAATATTCAAAATGACCTGAGTATCTTTGAGTTTATAACGCCCTGCGGCCTGGACGGTGTAGAAATGACATCGGTGCTGAAAGAGACGGGTAAACGACACTCAATGAACCATGTAAAAGAGAGTTTATCTCAGCTACTTATAAGGCATTTCTCGTGAAGCAGATGACAGAAGACAAACGACAGTCCACAGGATGCCTTACGGCAAGGACAGACACCTGTCCCGAGCGAAGTCGAGGGAACAAAGCCCCAAGCGTGAGCGAGGGGAAAAGACTGCCATCCTGGCTGCGAAGGCCCCTGCCGGCGGATGAGGCTTTCGGTCACACCCAGCAAATTCTAAACTCTCTGGGCCTTGAAACAATATGCAGTAACGCAAACTGTCCGAATCGAGGCGAGTGCTGGACAAGAGGGACAGCAACTGTCCTGATTTTAGGCAACGTCTGCACGCGAAACTGCAAGTTCTGTTCGGTAGCCTGCGGCAAACCCGAACCGCCGAACCCGACTGAGCCATCGCGTTTAGCCCGGATGGCAAAACAAATGCGACTGAAATATCTGGTAATTACCAGTGTCAATCGTGATGATTTGCCGGACGGCGGTGCAGGGCATTTTCGCGACTGCATTAACGAAGTAAGACAGCAGTGCCCTGATATGAACCCCGTTAGAAACTGCCGAAGCAATAAGAATATGGCGAGAAGAGAGAATATTTCTAACGGGGTGAAATTTGAAATACTAACGCCCGACTTCCGTAACTGCCAGGGGCGGGCGCTAAAAATCCTGCGCACAGCTTTACCTTTCGTATTCGCCCACAATATTGAAACGGTTCCATCACTATACCGAACCGCCAGGGCCGGCGGAAACTACCAACGGTCTTTGAATTTGCTCAAAACAGCCAAAGAAAGCCCCGATAATATTCAGACTAAATCCTCAATTATGCTTGGATTAGGGGAAACCGATACCGAAGTCGAGCAGGTCCTAAAAGATTTGCGCAATGTCGGCTGCGATAGAGTTACTATCGGCCAATATCTAAGACCATCAAAAAATTCACTTGAGGTTGTCGAATATGTAACCCCTGCCAAATTCGATTGGTGGAAACAAAGAGCAGTGGAATTAGGATTTTCCTGGGTCATATCTTCGCCTTTCGCCCGCAGTTCATACTTTGCAGAACAGCAGAACACTTTATAGCCTCGCTTTAGCTAAATAAAGCTGTTTATATCGGACACCAAAGACACATTTTTCAATATCATTTAGTTCAGCCACTTTGTTTTCATACCAAACATTTCTTATACTTTAATCAGGTTATAGAGAAGTCATTAAAATCTCTTTAACGTGGTGTGTTTTCCGGGGGGGGAAAAAATGGCACCTGCAAAAAAGAAATCAGTACGGCTAAATCGCCGGGGCGCTGTGCTCATCATATCTATGATATTCGTGCTGATATTTTCCGCCTTAGCTGTCTCGATGGCCACACTGTCCGGCACGAATGTCCAGCTTGCCTCAAACCAGCACAAGGTTGGCTGTGCATTTGCGAGCACCGAGTCAGGCCAGGAAGCAATGCGTTACTGGCTAAGCAACGTCGAAATACCAAGCTCGACACCGCCATCTGACTACTTCGGTGCAATTGTCAGTACCTTGCAATACGACCTGGATGCCAATAACATTTCGAATATCACAGTTTACAATGACGGCTCAATCCCACCTGTTGCGCTGCACTCCGCAAGCGGACAAAACTTTGAGGGTGAAATTCTTATCGACGCCAATGACCTCAACATTCTGCAAGTTTACACCACGGGCGGCAGTGGTCAGATTACGCGCACAATAAGAGTTCATTACGATATTGAACCCTACGAATATCCTATCTTCGATTTCGGCCTGGCAACAAAAGGACCTGTGCATTTTCTTGGTAATCCAACCGTGACAGGCATAAATTCCAATAGCGAAGCCGATATCTTTATTGATAGCCAAAGTACCAATCTCGCATTGCTTGTTACCGGCAATACAAACTTTGACGGTGATATCAGTATCGGCAACTCAACCGGCAATGCAGACTTCTGGGGTGATGTCAAAATAGGAGGCGACCAGGGCCAAACAGCCATAGATGACCACGTTACTATAGGTGTTGAGACTCCGGAATTCCCTCTCCCCGACACGCAACGCTTTTTGCAATACGCAACAGGCGATGTTATTAAATCATCGACCGACTTAACCGGTGGTAAGACCTTAACTAATGCGACAATAAAGGCCGGAACTGACCCAAACTTTTTGGGCAATATCATAATAGAGGGAATTCTATACATCGAACAGCCTAATATTGTTATATTTAGCCGCAACGTTGACTCCAGAGGCATGATAGTGGCTGAGGGTGATGTGAGCGACGCTGGAACAAACAGCATATCCTTCCTCGGTAATTTCGCGACCAATCCAGTTCCTGCAGGAGTTCAGTTTGACGCGATTCGACAGGAAGAGGGATCTTCAATACTGGCCCCCGCGTTTTCCGTCACTTTTGCGGGCAATTTCTCCGCCTTAAGCGGAGTTATGGCGGTAAGCGGCGTACACTTTACTGGTAATGTAAATGCCATCGTTGAAGGTACTATTATTA
>JAUWBX010000115.1 GCA_030609625.1 Phycisphaerae bacterium | reverse complement strand
GGATTTTTCCCGTATCCTTGTCTATCAGATAGCTCGGCTTGCCCGTAGAAGCATGTACAAATAGAAAGTCCCGCCCCACCGTAACGACATTAACAGCCTTGGCGACCGGCTCTGACTGCCATATCAATGAGCCGTTCCCGGCATCCAGACACAGGACATAACGGTTGTTTGTTCTTTCGTTAGGTTGGTTGTACCCGCCCAGATACAGACGCCCATCTTTTGCAGAGATGGTACAGCCGGCAGTAACATAGTATTTTGTCGTCAGCCAAATGACTTGGCCGGTCGCTGGTTCAATAGCTGCCGTCAGACCCTTTGCCTTGGGTTTGCCATCCTTTGTTCTCGAAGCATATCCAAAAAAGGTCGAGTAATAAAGCGTATCGCCCATCAGAGATAAGCCGGAATCATTACCGCCATAGCCGAACTGTGAAAAATCTATTGTCCAGACCTCATTTCCGGTATCGATGTCCCATGCCCGTATGAGGGGTTTATTGTCTTTGGGATAGTAAGGATTGTTGTGGCTGTAAATCCAGCTCATTATCTCAACTTCGTCAGGTGCCTTTACGGGGTTACCTTTGTGGACATAAGCCTTTTCTGTTCCTTGCGGCGCATATTTACCCGAGCCAAAGACATAAATAGCGAGGTTCTTATATATGAGCGGCGGTTGTTGCCGGCTCCAGCTCGGTGAGCCGGTAAATGGAGCTTCCCACAGCAGCTCTCCCGTGCCTGCATCGAGGCAGCGCATACTGGATTTTTTCATCCCTGCCTGAGGGACCAGCAGACGTTCTTTATAGTAAATTGGGCCGGTAAAAGAAACATGCACTCCAGGCCAGTATCGCCGCCACAATAGTCTGCCTGTTTCCTGCTCAACAGCGAAAATCTGGCCCTCAGCGGTATGGGTGTACATCCGGCCTCCACCACATACGGGAATGTGCTTGAAGGTGCCCTCATAGCGTCGAATCCATTTGATTTTGAAAGGAGGTTTTAGGCCCTGCTCATTTGCATTGGTACTTGCCAAGTTGCCGAAGTTGGTGAACCAATCGTACTTCGCCTCGGCGAGCTTGCTTGTTAGCGGGCTTCTTATCTTCCATAGTTGAATGTCCTTTGACGGCAGTGGCGCCCAGACCGAAGGTCTGGACGGGATCAAACCCGCCTTCGGCGGGCCTTTTGGTCCCAGGACGTACAGATACCCATCCTCACAGCCGAAATAAATCCTACCATCGCAGACAGCTACCGGGGCGGAGATAGCTTTCCCAAAAGCGGTCTTAAATGACCACACTTGTGGCACGGCCATCTTGGCCGTGATTTCACGGGCTGGAAGCCCGTGCCACAGCGGGACGACATAAAGACTTCCGTCCAGGCCGCCATATACTCCCGTATCGCGAAGAAGAATCGGCGGAGCAATAGATGGATAGCCTCCGAGATATTTAGGTTGCCTTTGGCCGGGAGAATGCCTGCAGAACCCAAAACCCTGTTCCGGGCGACATCGGTAAACATCTTGACCGCGAATGCTGACCGAAGAGAAACTCAGCAGGCCCGGCCGATTTATTTCGGTCTGCGTTCCAGGGACATAGTCAGTTATTTCTTTGCTGACGGCGATGTGAATTACCTCTACCCGGCCGGTGTTGTCACGTCGATGCCATTGCCTGTATAGCGCTCCATCTTCGCCTATGCTTATCCCAAATGTAGCTGGATTCTCTGAGCCCGCATAAGCGGGCACCTCGCCCATCCCCTGGAGCAGCGCTTTGCTGCCAACATCTACAAGGCAAACAGCCGAACCTCCTGCAGGAACAAAAAGCATGTTAGCATACGCCGCTATGTTTCTTGAGCAGCAGAACTGGTCTCGCCAGGTTACACGCCCTTTTTTGTAAGCGCACCAATCCTCTCCACTCCAACGATTGCCTGTAAAGCCCGTAAAGCCCATAATCTCTTTGAAAAAATCCCACTTCCAGCAGACTGTACCATCAGGCTCAAGAGCGTAGACTTGTGAGCCGAGCGTGGCGAAATACACTCGGCCGTTGGCAACTACAGGGGTACTAAAGATTGGCTCCCCGCAGGCTATTTCTTTGACTATGTTACCGCTGGCTTTATCCAGTACGTAGTAAGACCCTGCCATAGTACCGAAGTGAAGGTAACGCCCTGCTATGGCCGGTGATGATATGTTATTACAGTTGGTTTTACCGTCTCCGGTTTCGACCTTCCATAAAACACGTAGAGTAGATGTATCGATACAAAAAGCTACCCCTGAGGCATCCACTACATAAACGCGTCCATCTGCTACCACCGGCGCGGTAAAGACAGCATCGGTTAACGGAACAGCACCAATCAGACCAAGAGGGGTAGTTACGCTTCTATCGGGAACATTGCCCGAATGCCGACAGTCGTATTTGAATTGCAACCACCCACCAACGGTGGGTTTGATCTTAACCGGCGGTTGCCGGTCCGCGGCGGTTGCCGTTGTGGCTAACATTAGAAAACAGAGGACAGAGGACAGAAGACAGAGAACGGATGACAGACTCTGACTTCTGACCTTTGACTTCTGACTTCTGATTTCTGACTTCTGACCTCTGACTTCTAACAGGGTCATCTTTACTCGTAGAGTTCTCATTACTTATTCTCCTATAAACAAGCCGTTATTTCGCAATAAAAATGTAATTAGTATCTGTTGCGAAAAACAAAAACTGACGATGTCACCCCTGCGAGGGACCCCGCCTTGCGGGAACCCAAAGCAGGGGTCCAGAGCGAAAAAGCTGGATTCCCGCTCCTTCGACTCCGCTCAGGACAGGTTTCGCGGGAATGACAAATACTGTTTCCGCAACAGATACTAATTAGCCACGAGAGCAGCCTCTATTTTGATTTTGATACTCGTCGGTCGTCAATTGCTATTTTGGCCTTTATCTTATTGCCATCGAGGATTATTTGTCCGACTTGCTCTTCGATACGAATTCCTACAGTTTGTCTTTGTAACTTATCTTCACGGGTGTCACGAATTATATTGTTCTTGAAAACCAGGTTGTTGGTATGTCCTCGAATACGAATACCCGCTGCTTCCTGGCCTTTACCGTTGTTCTCGATAATATTTTCCTCAAGGCGATTGCGATGGGCGGCCATTCCCAGTGTTTCGTTACGGAAAAAGATTCCATCTCGACTGTTCGAACGGACAATGTTACAGCGAAAAAGATTGTCGGAATCTTTGTGCCCGATGGAAATACCAAATCGTCCGTTACCATCCAAAATATTATTCTCGAATAATCCGTGCCTAACCCGCCAACACAAAAACAGGCCATCAGTTCCATTACCACGGGCGATACAATTGCGAACACGCGGACGCTGGGAGCCACTGCCCGGATGTATGCCGAGATAGGTATTATCCTCACAAATACAGTCAACTACAGTAACATCGTTAGATTGCTGGAAACTGATTCCATCCCCATTGTAGTTTCGCACGATACAACCCCGAATGACTGTCCCAAAAGCTCGATATAGGAAAATCCCGGCACCTCGGCAGCCATTCAAGTGGACGTTGGAGTCCTTATTGCCATCAATTATGAGGTCTTCAATTCGCGCCCCTTCGATGTGATAGCCGCTGATTACCGGAAAGAGTATTGCGGCTTTGGCTTTGTTGCTTACCATGCAGTCGGCCATTAGCGGCTTGTCAATTGAGAAGGTGTTATTGTTTCGTCCTGTAATGCGAGCAACAGTGGTATGGAATCCTCCTGAACTATCGTCCCAAATCGAAACGCCATAACCCACTTCAAAGCCAGTCGGGTCCTCCAACGTGATTTGCTGCTCACCAAAGTCACCGTCAAGGGCCAGAGGAGATATAGCCCCGTCAGCTTTTCGCAGGACCGTTTTGCCTTTCCTGCCCCTGACCGTTACATTGGCGCGCAGATGCAGTGAATCATACATCACATATTCCCCTTCCTTGATTTCAACTATCCCACCTCCAAGCCCGGCAATATAATCGACTGCAGCCTGCAAGGCCCTGTTGTCACTGCCTATTAAGTGAGCATTATTTTTCCCAACCGTTATGTTAGGCAATTCTTTCATTGCTGAGTGCATAGCGTTGGGCAGTTGCTGCTCATCCGGTTCAGGAGAGAAATCTTTTCGAATTTCCGGGGCGTATGAAATATCCAGAGCACTAACTACAAAGGAAACAGCAAAGAGTGATAAGAAAAAACTTGTTTTCATCGTGTTTACCTCCGTTAAAGAGGAGTTCTTTCGGAACACATCTTTCAATTATAAGTTATCTGAAAGAGTTAAAGTAATTTGCTTTCGATTTGTTTCAAAGTCCTCATTGACTCTTCAGCAATTCTCCTGCCACCGGGCGAAAAATCAAATACTTCGAGAGATATCCACTTATCATATTTTAAGTCCTTAAGCGTCTGAAAAGCCTCCACATAGTCATTTACCGCTGTTCCCGTGCCGAGATGTTTACCACCCATTTCCTGGACATGAACGTGATGGATATGCTTGTAGTACTTTCTCAGCAGGACATCAAATGGCTCGGTTTCATCAACGGTATTGTTGAAGTCGAACATTATCTGAACAGCCGGATGATTGACTTGTTCAGCCAGCTCCAACGCTTCCGCCAGGGTATTGACAACATCAGTTACCCTTTTGCCTAAAGGTTCGATAAGTATTTTAATGCCGCGCTGCTGAGCATGGTCGGCAACCGCAAAAAGACTTTCAGCAAAATATTTTTTGGCCTCTTCAACGGAAATGTTCCTTGCATTGCGTTGTTTCGGAGAACCAAAAATCATATAAGGCCCATTGAGGTCGCCGCAAAAGTCGATAAGCTCGTCAAAATAAGCGACAGTTTTTTGGCGAACAGCAGCATCAGGTGTAGTAAAGTGCAGTCCTTTTGGCGGTGATGCCAATAACCAATGAAGGCCGGCACATTCGATGCCAACATTTTTCATGACCGATACCATTTCTTTTCGCCTTGTCGGGCTTATTTCCTGCACACCTTCTTTGACCAGAGTAAACGCCGCGATTTCAACTCCCTTATAACCAGCATCACCTATGATTTGACATTGTTCTACCCAGCTTAATTCAGCCATACTCTCATTGCACATAGCATATTCGAAGCCACACCATCCGGAAGGCGACACTTCTCTCAAATGGCAGCTAAACGTCAGCCCGCCTAATGCGGCACCGCCTAATATGCCCCCTGATGTTTTTATGAAATTTCTTCGGTCCATAGCTACTTTCTTCCTTCCAGTCGTGCCAGAGCCGCGGCTCGACAGCACCGCAAGGTGTCCTGTGGAGTACCTTAACTCAGCTTAGGGTCTCTTTTTATTGTACAGTCTTGTCCAGCGGCATGCCAGGCTTTTTATAGCTTTCACGTCGGCCGGGCCGGTCTTTGTCCTGAATCAGTTCGGCACGACGCGCGACTTCATCGAGGACGGTTGCGGTTGCGAGGCTCGTATCGGTTGCGTTTATCGTAAATCGTTTTAGAAGGACGCAACCGAAAGACGTTATACGAAACGAGTATCGCAACCGTTGTCCGCAAGGACTCCACAGGAGAACGAAACACGTTTCTGACTTCTGTTCACGGCGAGTAGTAGTTATGACACTGCTTCAACCGGCGGTAATTTCGGTTGGCCCATAAGCGTCTTCTATTCGGTCTTGGATTAGGCTCGGTGTTTTGATATATGTGCAATTCGTTACCGTTCAGAACAATTATCTCTTCACGCCAGTCACCTGTAACGTCTGCAACATACAGCCGGTCTGCCTTTTCCTTAAAGCGTGCCACAAACCTGCCTGTCAGCGGTTCGAAGATGCAGATATCACCACTTCGGTGCCGCTCCTGGGCGCAAGCCAATTGCTGCTGCTTGCCAGTCCAGTCAATCGTATTAATCACTTCGACGCCACTTGCAGTCCAGCCTTTTGGAGCAACGTCATCCATAGCGTAATCGAAGACCTTCCTTCCGGATGAGTCGAAGACGAATGGCTTTTGATGCTCGTTGTAGCGTGACCGGCACCAGATAAATATCTCCCCGCTACCCTCCTTAAAACGGCCAACGGCTGCATTCTGAGGCTCCCGCTTCTTGAAGTGGCTCCGCCAGATAGGCCCTGTCATGCCAATGAGCTGCACATGGTTCGAACCTTCCTCCAGCATGATAACCTCCAAGCCAGGCTTCTCCGGCCGGACATCAGCTACGAACAGACTGTCCATGTGCCATCTTCCGAGAACTGCTCGCGCCAGCAGTTTACCCTCTGATGAGAAAATCGTTGCCCCAAGTACCTCATCGCGTCCATCGCCATTGATGTCGGCAAGTCGAGCTGAACTGTGTGCACAACAAAGGAATTTGTCAGTTTCCCATAGTGATTTTCCGCCAAGTAGAAGTTGATCCACAGCATACGCAGCAAGGAACTTTCCCATGCGGTAGCCGGTTTTGTTTGTAGCCTGCAGCAAGATGTCGCGGTCACCGCCAGTACCCCGAAAGTCGGCAATCATAGCGACTTCCCAGCGGGCGGCGTCTTTAGGATGAGGCGGTTTGGCACTGGCCTCTTCCTTTCCTGTTGCACCGTCTAATATGTGGAGGACAGAGTCTTTGGTAAGGAAGACTACCTCACACTTGCCGTCTCCGTCCACATCACCGGTAGCCACACCTGGCCCATTATGACCCGGCAGGCCCTCGCTTTCGCTCGACCCACCAACCACAATATT
>JAUWBX010000094.1 GCA_030609625.1 Phycisphaerae bacterium | reverse complement strand
GCGCGCAAAGACCGCCTGGATGCGCGGTTTCCTGGTGGGCTTTGTCTGGGCAGCGTACAGCGATGAAGCGAAGTCGAGCAGGCCAATCTTCGTAGCCGCAGCCATAGCGCCTGCAGTTGTCAGGAAACTGCGACGATTCATTGTGAGGGGGCAGCCGGAATTAGTACAGGTTTTGTTAGTTTGCATTGTGGTTCCTCCTAATATGCAATTTTTCATTACAGGGCATAAATTAGCCTTTTGCGAAACACATAAATCTACGATATTCTAATACCGGTTGGCAGGGATAATCAAGTGAATAATCGTTTTGGCTTGTAATTGTACGATGCGCCGGTTATATTTTTGATAGCTTATTTGTGATGGGCCATTAAAGGAGTTGAAGATGAAACCTAAACTTGTGGTTGTCGGTGCCGCCGGTCGGATGGGCAGTCGCATTATCGTATTGGCCGTCGAGTCGGGCGGATTTGATATTGTTGGGGCGGTGGAAAAAGAGGGCCATCCCGATATCGGCAAAGATGCGGGGATTTTAGCGGGGGCCGGGCCGATAGATGTTAAGCTGGCCGATGAGTTTCTGGAGGCCGGTGATGTGGCGGTTGATTTTTCACAGCCCGAAGCAGCGGACAGGACCATTGATTACTGTATTAAAAATGACGTTGCTCTGGTTTCGGGGACGACGGGGCTGAGTGAGCAGCAGCGGGGAAAGTTTAAGGCGGCCTCTGAAAAAATTCCCATTATATACGGCACTAATATGAGTGTCGGTATGAACGTTCTGTTCAACCTCGTTGGCAAGGTCGCAACAATGCTCGGCGACGAATATGATATAGAGATAATTGAGCAGCACCATCGTTTCAAAAAAGATGCTCCGAGCGGCAGTGCTCTTACATTAGCAGAAAATATTTGCAAAGCGACCGGTCGGGATTGCCCTGGTTCTCTCACTCACGGCAGGAACGGCAAAGACGCCCTTAGACAAAAAGGCACTATCGGCATGCACGCTGTCCGTGCCGGCGATATCACCGGCGTTCATTCGGTAATCTTTGGGACGCTCGGCGAGACCGTTACTGTCAATCATACCGCCAATAATAGAGACACTTTTGCAGGGGGGGCACTGCGAGCGGCAAAATGGCTCGTCGGAAAAGAGCCGGCTTTATATTCAATGGCCGACGTTTTGGGTATTTCGTAGTGCAGAACAAAAATATTTGCCCCGGATGTGCACTCATGACTTAGAAACTACCTCAAAACTGTTACCCTGAGCGAAGCGAAGTGTCTGGCTGGCAGAAATAAGAGATTCTTCGCTACGCTCAGAATGACAAATTGTGTTTTGAGATAGTTTCTTATGCAGCTACGGTGGGTAGTCGAGGCCCTTGATGCCGTGGATGGTCAGGTTTGCATCGGGGAAGCCGTCTCGGGCAGGACGAATGTGTTTGGCTTTGAGGAAACGAACCTGGCCGTCGGCGAACAGAAAGTTCCTGCTGCCTTGCCAGCACCACCATCCTTTATCATCATTGATGGGTGGATGACTGCTGAGCCATTCGCCGATAAGAATCTTGCCGGACGGCTTAGCAACATTTATGCTCCGCTGCGGAATAGAGGGCTGAGGATTTGCGTAGGTGTCGGCAGGACTGTTCATATCGTCAATCTGCTCAGGGCTGTGGTAAAAGGCCATCGAGTAGGCGTAACTCGTGGACTCGTATTTGTCTTTGGAGGCGTGGTCCTGTGGACAGAACAGAACCGAAGGATTATTCGCATCGATATTGCCGCCCAGATAAGGCTCGACGAGGAATCGCCAGCCTCGTCCCATCCACAGCCAGTAGGGCGGGTTCGTTGAGACGGGGTCCTGGGCACAGGGGTACGTGTTATCATTTTCATTGAGATAGAAGCTCACAGCCAAGTCGATTTGCTTGAGATTGTTGGCACACGCCAGACGCATCGCCATTGACCTGGCTTTTCTAAGCGACGGCATAAGTACGGAAAACAAAAGGGCAATGATTGCTATGACGACGAGCAGCTCCACAAGGGTAAACCCCGTTAGAAAACTCCGGTGTCGTTGCCGGACGTCTGTTTGGCTTCCCGCGAAGCGGGGTCCCTCCCCGTGTTTTTCGGGAAATCTTCCGCTTTTCCGGTCAGGAATCTTAATTTCTAACGGGGTAAAGGCGGACCGCCCGCGCTTTTGTTGTACCTTTTCGTTAAGAAAATACTCTCTTGCCATTTTCACTATTTATTAAACAACACGCTGCGCAATAACAATATAATGGATAACAGAAGAATTGATACGCCGATTATGCCACC
Organism: Phycisphaerae bacterium; assembly: GCA_030609625.1. Classification (GTDB taxonomy): domain Bacteria; phylum Planctomycetota; class Phycisphaerae; order Sedimentisphaerales; family Anaerobacaceae; genus NIOZ-UU13. The sequence goes on along the minus strand of JAUWBX010000094.1, from coordinate 4,866 downwards.
TATGAACCAGAATATCAATATAATTACATTGCCAAATGACCCAAGCAGAATTTTGCTGACGGCAGAGGAAACAGGAAAAAGCAAACACATAATTGCAAGTATTGTCCATGAAAATCTTACCGGTAAGCCGATGGACTCAGACAGGGTTGCTGTCCCGGACTTGCTTAGGTTGAAAACCAGGAGAATAAATAATCCCGCATATATCAACCAGACAATTAACTGCGGAAACAATCCCGGCAAGGCTTCAGGCCTTAAAACGAAACCCAGGAATAAGTACTGAAGCAGCAAGAGAGCCACCAGAACCACGAATTCTTTTTTGTTGGGAAGAAGCGTCTTAATATCATATTCTTTTCCTTTTGTTTTATTTCTCCATAGATATATCAATAACATAAGAACAGCGGTTGTTGAAAAGCCTGACAATAACGAATGCTTTGGCGAAGGAGAATTAGCGCTTTGGAATATACCACATAACAAAATAAATACGACGAATAGAATATAACTTTTCTTTTTGACTTTGAATATTTGTTTAATTTTATTCGGCGATTCGTTCATGATTTCTCTTGAACTGGTTAATATGTTCTCACCAACAAATAACGGAATAATGAATGCCATAAAAGTGTGCCAGAAAAGAACCAGCAGGATAGTTTCTGCCACCGCTATCCCGCCCACAGTTAGCATAGCTTCTCCCCAGGTCGGGTCCCATATTACTTTGGTCATATAAGCTTCATACATTCCAAAAAGTGCTCCGGCTATAAAAAGCGAGTAAAGGGTAGGTTTGCCATAGTTGAACACGATATACGACAGTACGAGCAGATGAAGAGTGTATAGTGGGCACACTACTATTATGCCCCACGGGGTGAAGTAAGGGAAAATATAGGAGCCGGAAACAACTTCAGCAAAGAAAACGGAAAGGGCTCCCAGGATAATCCAGAAAAAAATCTTAAGTCTCCTGGGTGGGCAGGTGTTGATGCCATTGTCTATCATAATCATTCTTGTATATATTGGTGTTGGAAGCTAAAAATAATTGCTACTCAACCGTAACGCTTTTTGCCAGGTTTCGAGGTTTGTCAACATCGTGTCCGCGGAGCACGGCAGCGTGATAGGCCAACAGTTGCAGCGGCACAACGGTCAGCATCGGCTGCAAAAGCTCCGGAGCATCGGGAATAGTAATTAAATGGTCGGTCCGCCCAAGGGCGGATTTGATATTCTCATCGCCCTCGGTTGCGACAACGATAGTTTTGCCGCCGCGTGCCCTGACTTCTGCAATGTTGCCCATAATCTTTTCATACTGCGGCCCTGCTGTGGCAATGAAAACCACAGGCATACCGTCAACAATCAAAGCGATTGGGTCGTGCTTCATCTCCGCAGCGGGAAGCCCTTCAGCGTGAATATAACTTATCTCTTTTAGTTTCAAGGCCCCTTCGAGGGCAACCGGATAATTGAAACCTCTGCCTAAGAAAAGCCAATTGTCCTGGTCGATATTTGCCGAAGCGATTTGTTTAATGTAGCCGGATTGTTTTAGTATTGTGCTTATCTTGTCCGGTATTTGGGAAAGCTCATCGATGTATTTGTTTGCCTGGTCGCTTCGGATATGTCTTCTTCTGCCTAATTCGATTGCCAGCATTGTCAGGACCGCCACCTGTGTAGTAAAGGCCTTTGTACTGGCGACGCCGATTTCAGGGCCTGCGTGCAAATATATCCCTGCGTCGGTGGCTCTGGCGATGGAAGAGCCGGCGACGTTGACAATGCCGAGCACGGTTGCGCCCCGCTCTTTGGCCTCCTCTACCGCTGCGAGGGTATCGATGGTTTCTCCGGATTGGCTTATTGATATAACGACGGTGCCGTCTTCGATGATTGGGTTGCGATATCGAAATTCACTGGCGTATTCGGTTTCCGCCGGGATGCGTGCTAACTGTTCGAACAAAAATTCGCCGACCAAACCGGCGTGGAACGCCGTTCCGCAGGCGGTCAGGATGAGCCTTTTAGTACGTGTTAGCTCGCGCAGATAAGAGTCTATACCACCGAGTTTAATCCTGTTGTTTTGACGGTCGATTCGGCCGCCCATACAGGTGCTCAGTGCCTTGGGCTGCTCGAAAATCTCCTTGAGCATGTGGTGCGGGAAGTCGCCTAACTCAATTTGTTCCAATGAAAATTCAATCTGCTTTAGCTCTTTGCTGATTGTAATGTTGTCAATTGTTTTGGTGTGGAACCCCTCCGGGCTAATGGTAACCATCTCGCTGTCGGCAAGGTATATTGCCTGAGCGGTATGCTCTACAATTGCAGCGGCATCCGAGGCCAGAATATATTCGTTATCGCCTACACCCAGAATCAAGGGACTGCCTCTTTTGGCGCCGATGATTGTATCGGGAAAATCTGAGCAGACAATCGCCAGGCCGAAGGTGCCGTGCAGCTCCCGAAGGGCTTGCTGGACCGCCCATTCGAATTTATTCTGTCCATCGGACTTCTTTTGCTCTTCACTGTCGTTTTTGGTGTAAAAATAGCCGATTAAGTTTGCTATCACCTCGGTATCGGTTTCGCTGGCAAAGGCGGCACCTTCATTTCGGAGCCAGGTCTTCAATGTGCCGTAGTTTTCGATAATGCCGTTATGAACGACTGCGAACTTGCCGGTATAGTCCAGATGCGGATGTGCATTTACGGTGCTCGGTTCTCCGTGTGTAGCCCAGCGTGTATGGCCGATACCGAAGGTCTCGGCGGCATCAGGCTCATCTAAAACCTTTTCCAGAGCGCTGATTCTGCCGCTGGTTTTTTTGATTCTTATCGCACCGCTGCCTAATAGGGCCACACCAGCCGAATCGTAGCCGCGATATTCCAGCCGTTTTAATCCTTCTATGAGGATTGGCTGTGCAACCTTTTTACCCAGATAAGCTACTATGCCGCACATTTGTGATTTACTATTTATGATTTATTATTTACTATTATTTTTTGTGCCTTCGTGGCCAACCATTGTCTTATCTCGGTAGTAAACAGTCAATGGTAAATTATGATAGTTGTTATCGACTACAATATAGGAAATGTCAAGAGTGTTTGTAACGCCTTTCGGCATATTGGCTGTGAGGTAGAGCTTAGTTGTGAACCACAGGCCGTTAAAGATGCCGACGGCATCGTTCTGCCCGGAGTTGCCGCCTTCGGTTATGCCGTTAGCGCCTTGGGCGCTCTTGCTGAATTGATAAAAGAGGTTGCTCTGAGCGGCAAACCGCTTCTGGGTATTTGTGTCGGCTACCAGATGCTTTTCGATAAAAGCAGCGAATACGGCCGACACGACGGCCTTGGATTAATCTGCGGAAACGTTGTTCCCATCCCGCCCGGCCGAGTGATTCCGCACATGGGCTGGAATTTGGTAGAGCTGCCGGAAGATATGGATTTATTTGCCAGGCTCGGAAGCGAAAAACATTTCTATTTCGCACACTCTTTCTATGCCGAGGTTGCGGACAGCCAGGCCAGGGTTGCATTTGCCGACTATGGCTTTGACTTGCCCGCATCGGTCCAAAAGGCAAATATATACGGTACGCAGTTTCACCCCGAAAAAAGCGGTAAAACCGGATTGAAGATCCTGGAAAATTTCGCCCAAATTTGCCGGCAGAAAAACCCCACGTGAAACGTGGGGCTAAATATTTAGCCCCGCCTTTAAGGCGGGGTTTTATGTATAGAAATGGAAAATGCTGACGAAAAGAATTATTCCCTGTCTTGATGTTAAAGATAACCGCGTGGTTAAGGGCGTCAATTTTCTGAATCTTCGCGATGCTGGCGACCCCGTGGAATTAGGTGCGAGATACAGTGACACCGGCGCCGATGAGCTGGTGTTTCTGGATATTACCGCCACCATTCGCTCTCGCAAAACGATTGTCGAACTTGTCGAAAGGGTTGCCGAAAACGTTTTCATACCGTTTACCGTGGGCGGCGGCATACAGACAGTCGAACAAATCGACGAGCTTCTGCGAAGTGGTGCTGAAAAGGTTTCCGTAAACACCGCTGCCGTTGGAAACCCGAACCTGCTTACCGAAGCCTCACAGCGTTTTGGAAATCAATGTGTTGTCCTTGCCATTGATGCCCGCCGGTCGAAAGAGCGCCCCGGCAAATGGCAGGTCTGTGTAAAGGCCGGCTCAGAACCGACTGATATTGACGTGATTGAATGGGCTGCCAAAGGCGAAGAGTTAGGCGCCGGCGAAATATTGCTGACCAGTATGGACGCCGACGGCACTAAAGCAGGTTATGATAACGAGCTCAATAAAGCTGTTACCGACGCGGTCAATATCCCTGTAATCGCCTCCGGCGGAGCGGGAATACTTGAGCACCTTTACGATGCCATTATTGACGGCGGCGTAGATGCGGTGCTTATGGCTTCAATCACACACTTCGGAAATTACACCATAAGACAAATGAAAGAATACCTTGCCAGTCGTGGAATTGCTGTAAATCTATAAAACCCTGCTCACTGCAGACTTGACTAAAGTAAACTATTATGCTATAGACCTGGATATTAGAGTAAATGTAAGCAGGAAAATAATAGTGAAGTTTCATAGTATAGAGCTGCCAGACGAAAAAATTGCTGATTTTTGCCAGCGGTGGAAGATTACTGAATTTGCGGTGTTTGGGTCTGTGCTGCGGGAGGATTTCGGCCCAAATAGCGATATCGATGTCCTCGTCACTTTTCAGGACGATGCTCCCTGGAGTATGTGGGACATACTTGATATGCGCAAGGAGTTGCAGGACCTCTTCGGTCGAGATGTGGACATAGTAGAAAAAGATGCTCTGCGCAATCCCTTCCGGAAACAGGAGATACTTCGAAAACATAAGGTGGTCTATGCGTCCTGAAAGCAGTGACATCTCATACCTGTGGGATATGCT
>JAUWBX010000482.1 GCA_030609625.1 Phycisphaerae bacterium | reverse complement strand
GATGAAATCGAAGGCGGAGCGGCCCTGAAGTGAGCAGGTGGCGATAACTGTCCATAGGCGCTCGCTTGCTTTGCGCCCCTGAAGACTGCGGGTACCCTGTGTAATATGACGGTCTATGACCACGAACCGTATGGCTTGTTCAGCCACATTGTTGGTAGGGCCTATGCCGGGGGTGGTGATGAATTCGAAGTATGCCTTGCCGTGCTTGCGGAACCGCCGGGCCATGTTCTGAGCTTCTGTTTTCAGTTCTTTGCCGTTGGTGTCCAGGCAGCTGGGAACATTGGACAGTGCAGTTTGCATAATTGTCTGACGGGCTTGATCAAGATCAACTTCGAAGGCTTCGGGGCTGAGGTTGTCGCGCTGATGGATAATTTTGAACATATCCTTTACCGCCTCAAGCAGGTTCTTCCCGTAGATTCTTGTCTCATCGTCGGGCAGACCGGTCAGGAACTTGATATTGCGAATCAGATGGGCAATGCAGAATTGTATCGTGACGCTGAAATCCTTCATGTACTTGCGGTAGGCTGAGAAATAGTCGCATCCGAGCACACCGTTGAACTCTTTGCCCAGCACATCGACCAGCACTTTGGAACCTCGGGATTTGTCAATCTTGAATAGGACGTACAACTCGGCTTTGAAAACCCAGGTCCAGAACCTCTCGCCGTTTTCCTTATGCCCGGTCTCGTCCACGTTGACGGTTTCTTCCAGAGGCAGGCAACGCAACAGTTCCTCGTAAGGTTTGTCCATGGAACAACTGACCTTCTGGAGTACTTTGCACAGGTATCCTCTTGATACCTTTTTGCCGAGTACATCGCGAATGAATTTTCTGATAGTGGAAAATGAAGCATGATCCACATACTTCATATAGGCTACCAGCGCGGTCAATCGTTCTTTGAACAGCCCTTCTCGGACAACCTCCGGGGGGAAGGGATGATAATGAATCTTGTTACAGCGGGCGCACCATACCGCATAGGAGCAATGTTCTTCTTTGGTTATGACCAATTCTTTCAGTTCCATCTGTTGAATAACGCGGGGCGGCAGATCGAGGAATTTCAGATCGGAGCTGTCGCATTCAGGACAGGAGGTGAGGTGATATTCATGGGACTCATCGATATCCTCCTTCGGGAAGGGGGGACGCTTATGTTTGGGATGCCCCGGCTGTGCGCCGATGCGGCGTTTAGCGCCTTTAGGCTTTTTGGGTTTTTTGGGCTTTGTGATGTCATCAGACGAAGGCGGTTTGCTTGAATTTGAAGAGTTCTTTGAAAGCCTGGCTATGGCCATCTCCAGCATCTGGACTTTCTCCCGCAGTGTGACAACCTCCTGCTGTCGCAGGTCCACTTGCAGGGAAAGATCACATATGGCCTCAATCACAGCTTCCGGGCCAGTGTAATAAATCGCTAAAGCTTGCTCACGGGTAAGCATCAGATAACATCCTTCGAAAGTTCTTAATCAATGGGTAGAGGTAGATATCTTTTATCGGAACTTGCATCTTGAAATATTGGTCGTTACGACTACGCCCTTTGGTCTGCCCCACGAGAATCCAGTTGGCAGCTCGATAGCAGGTTCCGCGAAAACGGCTTCGATCAACAAATGTTTCCAGCAGGTAAATAGGATGGCCGTATTTGTCAATCCAGTCGGCGCGAATACGCCGTGAAATCTGGGAGAGAAGATGAGAGGCCAGGTACGGCACGCGAACCCAGGGCAAGATCAGAAAACGCATATTATTAGTTATGTAGTTCAGACTCTTCTTCCGGGTCAAGCTGTTCCAGCCAATGAATAAATCCCGGGGATTGGTCTTCCATGCCGCGGAGCCAAACAGCAGGCAGGCCAGCGGCCGTCCTGAACAGGATCGAACGAGATATTTGATGTTTTCACCCACTATGCCTTTGTAGCCGAGATAATGATAGCGTGACAGAAGACAGTTAAACAAAGCGTCATCCTTGGTGCGGGGCGAGACTTTAGTAATCCGTAGGGGGAGCAGTGTCTTTAAACTGCCGCTTATTTCTTCGGTCAGATGAGGAACGAATGCGAAGGAACGTTTGCGCGACACCTTGGGTGGTTTTCGTTGATACGGAGGTAATACAATAAAGTCTGTTTGTTCCAGCTTGCGCAAGAGGGAACGGCAAGCCATATCTTTGATCTGCCCTTTAGGATTGCACCAGTCCCAGAGTCGGCAGAGTTCTTTGGAGAGGTGGGTGCGACCCCAGGAGGGGTTATCGGCAATCAACTGCTGAATTAGTTGAATATCATCCGGGGCTACTTTGCGTCCTTGTACAACCATGATTTTTTTCATAGTTGCCACAATAACAAAGGAGAGCCCGGGAGTCCAGAATAAAATCCGGAAAAATTAATCGAGCGTTCTGACTTTGAATAGTGGTCTATATTTCATTCAATAGCTTTGCCGTAAAGGCTCCTGATTAGTTGTTTTTTTTGTTTCATTGACTATCGGCTGGAATTATACTGGGACAATGTAAATTCATGGGTTTATCTATCCCGTGAACGGTTACAGAAAGACAAAGGCTCCTTAATGAGTT
>JAUWBX010000347.1 GCA_030609625.1 Phycisphaerae bacterium | reverse complement strand
GGTCGATACCTAAGTGAAGAACACATTCTATACTCTGGTCAAATTTCACTGACTTGAACGATTTGACTTTCTCGACCGCCTCAGTCAGGTTGACAGCCACTTTGCTTAAATGTTCCGATTCTTTCTTGTATCTTTTGCTTTTAACTCGCATTGTTCATCTCGTTTTATGTACAAGTTGTTACTAATCGATTATCTCCACGCCCATACTTCGCGCGGTACCTCTGATAATTTTCTCGGCCTGTTCCAGGTTATATGCGTTCAAATCCTTGAACTTGGTCTGGGCAATTTTACGCAGTTGCTTGGCACTGATTTCGCCGACCTTTTCTTTATTCGGAACGCCGCTGCCCTTGGCGATTTCGGCCGCCTGTTTCAGCAGGACCGCCGCCGGTGGACTCTTGACCTCAAACGTAAAACTTTTGTCTCGAAAAACCGTTATCACGACCGGCACAATTGTCCCGTTAAGTTCCTTTGTTCGTTCATTGAACTGCGAAACAAACTGGCCTATGTTAACGCCATTCTGACCTAAAGCAGGCCCTATCGGCGGGGCCGGCGTCGCCTGTCCGCCCGGCGCCTGCAATTTAATCTTTACCACTACCTCTTTGGCCATAATCTCATCTCTCGTATAACACTGAGCTAACTCGTCCCTTAGGGAAGTTTGAAGTGCCTAAAGTTGTGGATTATCTTTTCACTTTAGCTCACTTTAGGCACTTTAGCTCACTTTAGGCACTTTAGCTCGCTTTAGGCACTTTACAATTTCTCTATTTGCCAATACTCTATATCCAGCGGTGTGCTTCGACCGAATATCGCAACAATTACCCTTACAATCCCACGCTCAGAATCAATCGAATCGACAACGCCTTCGAAGTTCTCGAAAGCACCTTCCCGAATCTTAATCATATCACCTTTGTTAAACTCGACTTTGATGCTCGGTGCCTCATCAGGCCTTTCAGCCTCTAAAAGCATCTTCGCCACATCCGTATCGCGCATCGGGGTCGGAATTCCTTCCGTGCCGATAAAATCGCCTACCCCGGTGGTCCCTTTAATCATAAACCAGGCCTTTTCAGGGACCCGTCCATCCTCGGTCGATTCCATCTCCATAAAAACGTAGCCGGGATACAGCTTTCGCTTATGAACCGTCTGCTTGTTGCCGCGGATACGCTTAATCCGCTCAACAGGAACCTCTACCCTGCCGATAATATCGGTCAAACCCTCCCTCTCGACCTTCTGCGCAAGGGTGTCTTTGACCTGCACCTCTTTATTTGCCGCAACTCGTAAAACGTACCACTGCATATTAACACCCTGTTTCGTATCTGCTTCGAGATACAACTGAAGTTTTGCAAAAGTCTTGATACAAATTAACTCAGGAGCCACGTAAAGAACGTTCTAAAGCCTAAATCTGTAGTTCCAAGGAGCGTAGCCATCATAATCACAAACACGATAACGATAAACGTCGAAACAGCTATTTCCTGTCTGCTTGACCAGCTAACCTTCTTCATTTCGCCCTCAGCGGCAATCAGAAAATCTGCAACTGAAGCTTTATTTATCAGCCAGAAAATCAAAAGAGCAAAGACAACAAACAAGCCGGCAGGCACCATAGTTGCAACCCACAATGCCGCCTTGCGGCTCAGTCCCCATTCGACAGCCTCTAATTTCTTGTAAAGCTGCAAACAGCCCAATCCGGCAAATATTGCTCCGGCAAAAGCACTGCAAAGCCTCGTGTATTTGCCCTGACCACGTTTATAAATATTAAAAAACATAATTGACCTCGTATCCGCCAAACAGAAGCAGGTTTACCGAGTCTCCTATCTCGCTTCACATCATACACTTCAAAGCAGGCCAGGAGGGAATCGAACCCCCAACCTTCGGTTTTGGAGACCGACGCTCTGCCAATTGAGCTACTGGCCTGTTAAATTGACTATTGATTGTTTTTTATCGATTATTTGCAATTGTTTGAAACGCCGAAATACGCATCTTTCAATAACCAATTACTTGCGCCGTATCTTATGAACAGTATGCTTACGTTCCCTCCTACAGAACTTCTTTAGCTTCAATTTCGGCGTACCCTCTGCTACACTAACACTTGTACGATAGTTTCTATCTTTGCACTGGCTGCATTCAAGCCAGACATACTCCCTTTTGCTCTTCTTTTTAGCCATAAGGTTCATCCACAACAGACAGGCACACTTACATACTTACATAAGAAACATCCGATTTTTCCGCAGATGCCTGTCCGGATACACTTTGACGGTCGCAGCGCCCTGGTTTTTGACGCCCGCAGCTACCTTCAAAAGTTACCCAGAGATGTTCATTCAATAATCTTAACTACCACACCGGCACCGACCGTCTTACCTCCCTCACGAATAGCAAAACGAAGGCCTTCCTCCATAGCAATTGGCGAAATAATCTCCACCTCCATTGCTATATTGTCTCCCGGCATACACATCTCTGCACTTTTGCCTTCTCTGCTCATCAGCGCAAGGACCGCGCCGGTAACATCGGTTGTTCTGAAATAAAACTGTGGTTTGTATTTCGCGAAGAACGGTGTATGACGACCACCCTCTTCTTTAGATAAAACATAAACCTCAGCATGAAACTTGGTATGCGGAGTAATACTGCCGGGCGCCGCAACAACCTGTCCCCGCTCTAAATCCTTCTTTTCAACGCCCCGCAAAAGCAGGCCCACGTTATCCCCTGCCTGGCCTTCATTGAGCGTTTTGTTAAACATTTCAACGCCGGTAACAACCGTCTTGCGAGTCTCCTTGACAAGCCCGACGATTTCTATCTCCTCGCCGGTGTGCACTTTACCGCGCTCAACCCTGCCGGTGCCCACCGTACCACGGCCTTTAATGCTGAAAACGTCCTCGACAGGCATAAGAAACGGCTTGTCAACTTCACGCTCGGGAACCGGAAAATAATCGTCAACCGCAACCATCAGCTCATCGATGCACTTGCAGGCCTCATCATCCTTACCTTCGCTTTCCATCGCAGCTAAAGCCGAACCCATAATAATAGGAATATCGTCCCCGGGGAATTCATATTTGTTCAGCAAATCCCTTATCTCCAGCTCGACCAATTCTATCAGTTCGGGGTCGTCAACCTGGTCAACTTTATTCAGGAAAACCACAATCCTGGGCACATTAACCTGACGGGCAAGCAAGATATGCTCACGAGTCTGGGGCATCGGGCCGTCGCCTGCCGCCACTACCAGAATAGCCCCGTCCATCTGGGCTGCTCCGGTAATCATATTCTTGATATAGTCGGCGTGTCCCGGACAATCAACATGAGCGTAATGGCGCTTTTCCGTCTCATACTCTATGTGAGCAGTATTTATTGTAACGCCGCGCTCCTTTTCTTCCGGGGCATTGTCGATGTCTTCAAACTTCTTGATATTACCGCCACCGGCTTTATGTGCCAATCGCATTGTGATTGCAGCCGTCAACGTCGTCTTGCCGTGATCAATATGACCGATAGTGCCAACATTGATATGTGGTTTCGTCCGTTCATATACTGCCTTAGCCATCTTAATATAAACCTCCAATGTACAGGGTTAGTATTTATTTGTCCCTATCTGATTCCTGAAAAATTGCTTTCGAACCTTTTATTAATCACTTCACAGCCAGGATTACTCCTGTCCCGCACCAAAACAACTTTGGCTAACCATACAGCACAAAATCATCTTTGACAATGCCGCGAGGCTCGCACCGTTTTGGCGCTGGACAAGCTGCACCGGCTTGACCAGCTTGCATTTAGCTGCTGATGGGGCTTGAACCCATGACCTCGTCCTTACCAAGGACGCGCTCTACCACTGAGCTACAGCAGCAACCGACAGCCTGTCGGCTTCTTGGTGCGGTGGACCGGGTTAAAAACAACATCTTGGCCGGCCAAGAAGCCGCCAAAATTTAAATAGT
>JAUWBX010000129.1 GCA_030609625.1 Phycisphaerae bacterium | reverse complement strand
ATAATTATTTGGTCTCAGCGGATTTCACAGCAGCAGGCGCACAGAGATTTTTTTTCATCAGCCGACCCATTTTAAACTTAACCGTTCGCTTTGCAGGGACCTCAACGCGCTCAAGAGTTTTGGGATTCTGGGCGACTCTCGCGGCTCTTGTTCTTGTCTCAAAGACGCCAAAGTCTCGGAATTCCAAACGGTTATTCTCACTCAGCTCCCTTGTTATCTCGTCGAGAAAAGCCTGAATTATAGATTTGACCGTAACTCTTTTTGCTTGTGTAAGTTCCGCGATCCGGTCGATAAGTTCTTTCTTTGTAATTGTTGCCATAAGCTACCTCATTTTCAGGAAAGAGCAATTGGGAAACTGGGTTTTGCTTACATAAAAAAAAACTGCCGTATAACACCACAACTTACTATACAACAAAGACTTCTATACGGCAAGTACTTTTTACAGAAAATTTTTCAGATTTTTAAAATCTAACAGCATTCCAGCAATAAGGAAAAAACTCACATGTATTTACACTGCCGCTGTTAAAGAAGTAACACACAAGAGCCATGCAAAATGATTAGATGTAAGTCTTTTGCTGGAAAGGTTTTATATAAAAACGTCCATTGTTTAATTCTGTCGATTATTCGCGAAAAAAGGCTCAAGATGAGAATAGTTTATTGACCGGCAAAGGATTTGTCGGCATAATTAGTATTTTTATATCTGCCGGGTTTATTTACGGTGAGTTTGTAGAGTATGACGCAAATACTATTTTTGCAGCGTAAGGATTGATATTTATGTCTGAAGGTAAGACCGAAAAAACCAGTTCCGAGAAGACGGCTCGACGAAGGAAAGACAGAGCGGCTGAAATTGCCGACACGTTTGAATGGTTGATAACCGCTTTCATATTGGCCTTTGTTTTCCGTGCGTTTGTGATGGAGGCGTTTCGCATACCTACCGGCAGTATGGCCGATACCCTTAAGGGGGCACATTTTCGGCTGCGATGCCGTCAATGTGGGTACAAATACGATTATGGCTTTGTGCCGGGAAAGTATGGATTTCATGAGGACTACGTTCCACGGTCCGGACATCTGAAATCATATCGAACCCGCTGTCCGAGTTGTGGCAATTATCAGCCGGTCGGCGGTACGATGCCGGTGGCGAACGGCGACCGGATACTTGTGCTAAAGTGCATTTATCAGTTTTTCGAACCGAAGCGGTGGGACGTAATAGTATTCAAGAATCCACCCGAACCGGAGGTGAATTATATCAAACGATTGGTTGGCCTTCCGGGCGAAACAGTGCAAATAATCGATGGTGACGTCTATATCGACGGCCAAATCAGCCGAAAACCCCCTAAAGTCCAGAACGAGCTGTGGACGCCGGTATATGATAACGATTATCAGCCTGTTGATCGGTCCGTGCCCACTTTTAACCACCACCGATGGCAGCAGCCATTCAGAGCAGACCCCTCTTCAAAATGGAAAATTGATGAAGACAGACCGACATTATTTCGTCTTGACAGCTCCGCCGACCAAATCAATACGATGACTTATGATACCAAAATCGGCAACGATTTTAGAGCGACCTACGCCTACGACAGTGTTGACGAATATGGCTATATGCCGTTCTGCAGTGACCTGATGGTTCGTTTTTACTGCCGTCCGACAGAAGCACAAGGAGGCATCGGTATAGCCCTGAGCAAATATCACACTAATTACGAAGCGTGGGTTGATTTCACGGGCGAAATGGTCATCAAGATAAAAGAGAGAAATGGACAAATCACGGAGTTACGTCGAAAGTCAATCGAGCCACCGGCAATGAATAAATCTACACTTGTTAAATTTACCAACGTTGACCATCAATTGATTTTTCAATTCGGAGACGAAAAATTCACTTGGGATTTACGGAGCTTGCCCGAAGCCGTCGGGCGGATAAGAGCGGACATTCCGCCGCGGGTGGAAATCTTCGGTTCCGGGAAACTGACACTATCACACGTTGCGATTTTCAGGGATATTCACTACACCGCAGCGAAATATGCCAATGGGCCGAAAAATGGCAGAGCAACAAAGGATAAACCTTTTACCTTAGGAGAAGATGAATTTTTTGTATTAGGCGACAACAGTCCCAACAGTGAGGACGGCAGGTGGTGGACCAGACAGGGATTAGCTAATAAAGGTCTGTCTCCGTACCGCGTGGGTATTGTTCCGCGTGACTATCTGGTTGGTAAGGCGTTGTTTGTCTATTGGCCCAGCGGTTTCAGGCCGTTCGCCGAATTTCCGTTCGGTATTATCCCCAACGTTGGCCGGATGCGTTTTATCTACGGCGGCTCAAACGAGAATCTGTAAGTATATTCGGAGGTGAACAAATGAGAACTAAGTTGGTTGCGGGCCTGTTAGCAGGAATGACGCTGGCTTTGGGCGGATGCGATGTTTTAACAGATAGCGGTATTATCGCCGGCGGCGTTGCCGTAAAAGAATTGCGCTGCGAGTACCGTGTTGAGCCTCTGGGGGTCGATGTAGTTAAGCCCCGGCTGAGCTGGATTATGGAGTCCAGGCAGCGGGGTCAAATGCAGAGTGCCTACCAGATTATGGTTTCCGATAGTGAGGAAAAGCTCAAGCAAAACGAAGGTAAGCTTTGGGACAGCGGTAAGGTCAAGTCCGAGCAGAGCAATCAGGTGGTGTATAAAGGCCGGCCGTTGTTCTCGCGTATGCGCTGCTATTGGAAGGTGCGTGTGTGGGACAAAGACGGCAAAGTGTCGGCCTGGAGTGAACCAGCTATGTGGACTGTCGGTCTGCTCGAATCAGGAGACTGGCGGGCTAAGTGGATAGGTTATGATGTGGAACAGCTAAGCTCCGACAACAAGGGAACGTCGGACCCCAACGCCCTGGTTTTGCCTCCGCCGCCTTATCTGCGTAGAGCCTTTTTGGTTGGCAGGCCCATCAAGCGTGCGGTGGTCTATGCCTCGGCTTTGGGCCTTTATGAACTGCATATCAACGGCAAACGGGTAGGTGAGGACTACTTCACCCCCGGCTGGACAGATTATCCCACGCGGGTGTATTACCAGACTTACGAGGTTACCGGCCTGATTAAAAAGGGCGGCAACGCCATAGGCGCGATTCTTGCCGACGGATGGTACTCTGGGTATCTGGGCTTCGGTCGAAAGAGAGAACACTACGGCAGCGAGCCGCGGTTGTTAGTGCAGCTCGAAATCGAATACGACAACGGTCATATACAAACGGTCGTTACTGACAGGACCTGGAAGGCCACATACGGGCCGCTTGTTGAATCGGATTTTCTGATGGGTGAAATCTATGACGCCCGCAAAGAGATGCCCGGCTGGGATACATACGGCTTCGACGATTCGGGGTGGGACACAGTGGCTGTTACAAATAAAATCGAGGGCAGGATTCAATCCTATCCGGGTGTAACTGTTAAAAAGATTCTGGAAATCAAACCGAAAAAGCTCACCGAGCCTCAGAAAGGTGTTTATGTTTTCGATATGGGGCAAAACTTCGCCGGCTGGGTTCGACTGAAAGTTAAGGGAAATGCTGGAACCCCCGCCTTGGCGGGGACAAGCTTGCCCCTGCGAAAGCAGGGGGTGGTTCTGCGGTTTGCCGAGATACTCAACCCCGACGGAACTATTTATACCGAGAACCTTCGCGCGGCACGCTGCATCGATACGTATATCCTCAAAGGCACAGGTAAAGAGATTTGGGAGCCACAGTTTACGTTTCATGGATTTCGATACGTGGAGGTAACCGGCTATCCGGGCAGGCCGGGCATTGATGCAATTACCGGTGTTGTTGTGCATTCGGCCATACCTGTGGTCGGGTCCTTCGAGTGCTCCAATCCTATGGTCAATCAACTCTATAGTAATATAGTCTGGAGCCAGCGGGGTAATTTTATCGAGATACCTACCGACTGTCCGCAGCGTGATGAGCGCTTGGGCTGGACGGGCGATGCGCAAATCTTTGTCCGCACGGCGACGTATAATATGGACGTTGCGGCGTTCTTTACCAAGTGGCTGGTTGACCTCGAAGATGCTCAGAGCGCTGAAGGAGCATTCCCCGATGTGGCGCCGCGCAAGGTTGCCATGGGTGACGGCACGGCTGCGTGGGGTGATGCGGGAGTTATCTGTCCGTGGACGATTTACCAGGTTTATGGTGATAAGCAGGTCATCGAAAGACACTACGAGTCGATGAAAAAGTGGATAGGCTATTTGAAGAAGAACAGTAAGGACTTATTGCGTCCGGCCAAGGGTTACGGTGACTGGGTTTCTATCGGCTCCGACACGCCTAAGGACGTAATTGCCACGGCTTATTTCGCTTACAGCACGCGGTTAGTCTCGAAGATTGCCGCCGTCCTCGGCAAGGATGACGACGCCGGAAAATACGAAGAACTCTTCGAACAAATCAAGGATGCTTTCAATAATGCCTATGTTTCCGATGACGGCCGTATCAAAGGCGAAACGCAGACCTGCTATTTGCTGGGTCTGTATTTTGATTTATTACCTGAAGATAAACGCGAGCCTGCAACTCAACATTTAATTGAAGACCTTCGGGAAAAGGACTGGCACCTCTCAACCGGATTTGTCGGGCTAAGTTATCTGGTTCCTACGCTTACGGAGACGGGGCATCTGGATATCGCTTATCGTTTGCTTAACAACGAGACTTTTCCCAGTTGGGGTTATAGTATCAAGAACGGAGCTACTACCATCTGGGAGCGCTGGGACGGCTGGACCGAAGAGAAAGGCTTCCAGACTCCAGGTATGAATTCGTTTAACCACTACGCCTTTGGTTCGATTGGTCAATGGCTGTTCGGAACCGTTGCCGGCATCGGAACTGATGGGCCGGGCTACAAGCAAATTATCATCCGGCCTGCGCCCGGCGGTGAATTGGACTATGCTAAGGCGAGCTACAAATCCATTCATGGTAAGATTGTCAGCGATTGGAGAATCAAAGGTCGCACGTTCACCCTGAATGTTACAATTCCGGCCAATACGACCGCAACAGTATATGTGCCGGCTATGGACGCCGAGAGTGTTACGGAAGGTGGACAGCCTGCAATGAAAGCAGAGGCGGTGCAGTTCCTGCGCATTGAGGACGGCAGAGTGGTATTTGCCGTTGGTTCAGGACATTATCGATTCGTGTCGAAGCTGCCGGATTAAAATGAAACGAAAAAATTTATAGAGGAGGCAAGACCACCTCCAAACAAGCCTTCGACAAGCTCAGGCCAGGGTTTGAGGGTGCCACCTTTCGCTCGATTGAAATGGTAACAATAGAGAAAAGGTGGGGCAAGCCCCACCCTACGGGACTACAAACGCAGGACGTACCCCCCCAAGACAGGCCTGGGGGCTAAACGACCGCGCAATTTATTGCGGGTTTGTTTTTTATCCATCGTTTAGCTCGGGGCAGAGCATTAGTTTGACTAATATTTCATTTTCATCTGCTGATGTTATTGGATACACTTTTCCTCCTGTTTGTGTATATTTTGTGCAAAGGTTTTTCCATTCCTTTTCATGTTTTTCAAGGTAGTTTCTTTTGTATCCGGGCTGCTGCACCAGAGACTGTACTTCATCCAGGTCCCAGTATGTTATTATTATATTTTTATCTCTAAGCAGAAAGTTGATGTTTACTGTTTTGCCATCAATTCTCAAAATCCCGGTCATTTCAAAATCATCAATATTTTTGCTGTTAAGATATCTGCAAATTATCTCCTTTCCATCTTTTGCCTTCGCCATATTTATTTGCTTTCGAGAATCTCTTAACTTTTTGATTCTTTCTCTGCGGGCGATTAACTTTTCCTGGTAATTAGTGTTCGCCTCGTTGGACGACTGAGAGTATTTATAATTAGGGGCACAAGGAGGCTGACGAACACTATGAACAACCACGACAGGAGCTCGCTGAATGCGGTAATAGGGGGCGTAACAGGAGGGATAGGACCTACTATAAGAGTCATAAACCAAACCAGAATGTTTATGACTAAAAGCATAAGGAGAGTAACGAGCATACTCATGAATCAAACCTGAAGGATTTTTGTGATTAAAAGCATAAGGAGAGTAGCGGAGATAACCGGAAACCAAACCAGAACGTTTATGACTAAAAGCATAGGGAGACCAGCGAGTACGATTACGGAGAGAACTGTAACCATAAATGTTTGCTTTAGCTACACCGGAGGCAACCATTAACATTACTATTGTGAGCAGCGAAATCCTTTTCATTTTATTCTCCTTTCATTTTAAAGTAAACACTTCTGCGAAATTCATAACTTTATATTAAATAATGAGTTACGCCCATTATTTTCTTGCAATCTCCTCCGTCTCGGTTATTATGTAAGTGACGTTACGGAGAACACTTACAGCCAAAACAAAGGAGATTTTATCAT
>JAUWBX010000474.1 GCA_030609625.1 Phycisphaerae bacterium | reverse complement strand
TTTCAATTGTATGCGGCTCTGTTGCCGCGAGGTAATAACCCGCGATTATCGGTGGCTACGCACCACCTTGTCGCATAAGCTTTATCGGCTTATGACGACGTTTACAATCACGGGGGCCGGTCGTTCCATATTTTCTACGATGGCTGCCTGAATCTTGTGCACTTACAACTTATGCACAGCAGAATTAAATAAAAAGAAAACATCGAGCAACAATCTGCTACCCGATGTTTTCCGGAGGGGAGAAAAAATCTGTTTTTGAACTTATTTTATTATCGGCAGCGGCACAATCACACTTTAACCGAAAATAGGCTAAAGTGAGCTAAAGTGCCTAAAATGAGCTAAAATGCCTAAAGTGAGCTAAAGTGCCTAAAGTGAGCTAAAGTGAGCTAAAGTTAAAAGAATGAATAATGAATATCCACCACAAGGTGTCCTGTGGAGAACAAGGAATATCTAATTTCCACCGTAAGGTGTCCTGTGGAGAAGTTTGCTATTCAACATTCGACGTTCGATATTCTTTTTTCAAACTTTAGGCACTTTGAACTTTAGGCACTTCAAACTTACCTGTGGCACGAGTTAGTTCATTATGGACTCTGACCAGGAACTAATCGAATTGGTAAATGAAGGCGACCCGGACGCCTTCGAGGCCCTCTACTACCGGTATCGGGATTGGGTTTACCGTTTAGCCTGGCGATTTACCGGCAATCAGCAGGACACTCTCGATGTCCTCCAGGAGACCTTTATCTATCTGTTAGGCAAGTTCCCCGGCTTTAGCCTTACCGCCTCAATGACGACCTTTCTCTACCCGGTGGTGAAGCATCTTTCTCTTGCCGTCCGCAGCAAAAACCGCCGTTTTACAACCGACGAAAAAACATTGAGCGAACTACCTGCGCCAGTATCAAAAGAAACTGGACGCAGCCGTTCGGAGCTGGCTGCCGTCCTGACTGTATTGCCGGATGAGCAGCGAGAAGTGCTGCTGATGAGATTTGTCGATGATATGAGCCTGAAAGAGATAGCCACAGCCCTTAATATCCCCATAGGCACGGTTAAATCCAGACTGCACCATGCCCTGCGCACACTCCGTCACGACCGCCGGACACGAGATTATTTCCTCGAATGATTCAGAAATCTTCCCTTGGCGGAAAAAAATCAAAAACTTTGAACTTTTGAGCCGACCTGTTCGCTTAACATATTGGAGCTACGATTATGACTGAAAGAAAAGAACATTTTGATGAGGATTTAGACCTGAGGGTTTCCGCTGGATTTTCAGAAGATTTAAGAACCCTTTTCAAGCCGCAGCTTTCCGTGCCGCCAGAGGTGGATAGGGTTATTATAGACAAATCCCATCAACATTTTATTCCAAAACATTGGCGGCACCGGATTTTCCGGCATGTCAGCCTTTGGCGGATTGCGGCAGCAGCGGCTGTTGTTATTTTTGCCTTCAGTTTGAATCTGACACAAAAGCCCGGGCCTACTACAAGTCAGTCCAACCTTGTAGAGGCCCAGGCTGTTGATATTGACCGGAACGGCCGAGTGGACATCCTCGATGCCTTCAAATTAGCTCGCTACGTTGAATCCGCCGACCGTCCCAAAACAAACTTGTCCCCCGTATCAGGTACGGGGCAGGCTCTGCGAAAGCAGGGATGGGACATTAACGGCGACGGCCTGGTCGATCGTGACGATGTCGATTTGGTCGCCTCCGCTGCTGTGAGTTTACCCCTGCAAAAGCAGGGGCCTGGATAAAGGAGTCTTGTAATGAAAAAGATTATGGCAATAATTCTGACCAGCATATTCCTGATTGTTCCTGTCCTGGCCCGGCAGTCGGAGCAGGATTTGACTGCTCAGCCGAAAGTCCGTTTTGCGCCGCTGCATATCTATCTCGATTCCGGCAATCAGCCGCTCGCCGCCTTCCAGTTCGAGCTTAAAGCCGCTGCCGGACAAATCAAAATCGTCGGCGTAGAAGGCGGTCAGCACAAAGCATTCAAAGAGGCCCCTTATTATGACCCTGCCGCCTTAGCCAATGACCGTATAATTATCGCCGCATTTAATACCGGCCGCGACCTGCCCAAAGGGCGCACCCGAATTGCCACTATCCATCTGCAAATCATCGGCGAGGCCGAGCCTGATTACGAACTAAAGCTCACCGTCGCCGCTGATGCAGATGCAAAAGAAGTACCCGCTAAAATCACATTCGAAAAAGGAGAATAAAAGTGAAAAAGAAAATACTAACCTTATCAATCCTTTTAGGCATAACCGCAATAGCAATAGTCGGCTATTTTGTCGGATGCAGCCAGCATGAAAGTGATACTGTATCTTCACAGGCAACAGAAAAGTCAAGCGAAGAGGAAATTTTAACATTCGCTGAAGTAACTGCAAAACCTGACTCTGAACCACAAGCAGTGACGGAACCACAAGCTATGGTGTCCCAGCTACAAAAAAACGTGGAAGATAAAATTCGCCTCGACACACAATTGGAAGTAACCAAGACAGAGGGTAAGGAAAGGGCCGATATTTTAGTAAAACCCGATGGGTCCGGAATTCCGCACGTTATTTTCCAGGATGCTCGGATTGACAGTATTAAGGCTAAGAGTGGGCGGGAAATGGACGAGCTCCTCGAATCCGAAAGTAGGGGAAAGTCTCATGATGCCGCAACAGGCCGGGTGCCGGTGCTGGGCGACA
>JAUWBX010000304.1 GCA_030609625.1 Phycisphaerae bacterium | reverse complement strand
GTATTGTTTTCCCTTAATCAGCCCCAGTTTGCCTTGTTGGATACCGTAGCTTGTCCCATCTCCGGTCAATTGAACGTGTGGCGTGTGCTCACCGACGTAAGAATTTTCTTTGAGCATTTTGACCGTGTCGTTGCTCAAGGCCTTCCACGAGGACTTATCGGCTCCCACGGCGTAGTAGAACTTGCGGTCTTCAAGCATCTCAGCCCAGATGCCCCCGTAAATGCACCGGCCGAGGTGTTCGATAAACTGGCCGTAGATATACTTCGAAACCGGCTCAGACGTCCTGTCGGCATCGATTGTGATTGCAGCCTCCCCGACTGATGTTTCATCCGCCGGGGCCGCGATGGCCGGGTAACCGGCACCGGCCAATATTATCGCTGACAAAAAAACTGTACTAACAAAGCAAACTCTACTCATTTTAAGTCCTCCATATCCCATCTTGCGCTGCGCGCCCGCTGCATTTGCCAGGCGTATGTGCTAAAAGCATCAAAAAACCGCTGACAAAAGCTCAACGAACATTCAGCTCATAAAGGTTGATACTCAACGGCGGCACGCTTAACTTATTGGAGATGCCGCTCACCGGCTTTTCCTCAATCACTACGTTGGGCTCTTTGCCCGGATCGTTGTAGGCCATAGGGTCTGAGTGCGCAATCAGCCACAGTCGTCCTCTTCCGGTAAGCCGGGCGCCTTTTAAGTCCAGCGGCAGTTCGTATTTTTGCTCCATAGGGTTGACGATGGCAACGGTCAGGGCCTTGCGGTTGCTTGTCCAGGCCGCTGCCACATCGAGCGGGTAGGCGTCACCGGTAACGGTAACCGGCACAGTTCCAAAATGGTTACGGTAGAGTTTCAAGGCCAGGCCGGTCGTCTCAAAGGCCGCGGCGGTCTTGGTGGTCTTAATGCAGCCGATGACGTTGACTGTCTGGGCATAATTGGCTAAGAAGATTATATCCGAATGACGAAAGTATTCGTGCAGGCCTTTGGCAATCCCCAGAGCATCTTTGTGGAAATACCTGGTTCCCAGTTCACCAAACGGATGGGGACCGTACCAGTAGTTCCACTCGGTCATGGCGATTCGGATATCTTTTCCTTTCAGGGAATCCAATTTTTGACGGAGCTGTTGATGGAATTCAACTTTTCGTTTGATATTGTCGGCGATTTGGGAGGTGTGTTCGAGCAGGCTGGATTTTTCCTGACAATAAAAATGCTCCGCAATCATATCAATATGATTCGAGCAGTCCTTTAGTAATCCTTCGCTCCAGGGGCCGGCATTTCCCGAAGCGATAGGGATGATGTCCGGGTCCACTTCGCGCATTTTGTCCACGACTCAGTTGTGTTTTTGAACATAATGCCTCAGACTCATATAACCGAGCTGCCAGGAACCGAACATTTCGTTACCGATAGCCCAGTAGCTAATATTAAAGGGTTCCGGCTCGCCGTTTTTGGCCCGTAAAAAGCCCATCGGTGTATCGGCTGAGCCGTTGGAGTATTCTAATTGGGCAGCCGCGGAGTAGGCATCTCCAAAACCGGTATTGACGGTCACCAGCGGTTCGGTGTCGAGCAGCCGGCAAAAGCGAATAAATTCGTTGAAGCCGAAGTCGTTGTGCTCCACCCCGGTCCAGGCGGGATTTTTGCGAGGTGGGCGACGGTCCCTGTCTCCGATGCCGTCGCGCCAGTCGTAGCCGCTGACGAAGTTACCGCCAGGCCAGCGATACATCGGGGCGTTGAGCTCTTTCAGCACTTTCAAAGTATCGGCGCGCATGCCCTCGATGTTGTCCGCCGGCATCAGGGAAACCGTGCCCACGAAGCATGGTCCCTCGATCACCTCGATCACCAACTTGCCTTTTTCTGTATCGGCGCCGGCGGTAAGCGGGAAGGTATATTTATTATACTTATTTGCAGCGACAACAAGCTGGCTGGAGTCTTGATTTCGAAATCCATCACCCCAGTGAAGCGATATCTTCACGTTTGCTCTTCGCCCTTGTGGTTTCAGGTATATATATCCGACGTACTCCTTGTCCTTGACCAACCCCAGGTCGAGCTGTCGGATACCGCCGCCGGGCTGAATCAAAGGGGTGTGCTCGCCGACAAAGGAATCTTCTTTGACCATAGCCACCGAATCGGATGCTCCCGTGATTTGCCAGGGTGAAGCGCTTACTATCGCAAACGGATTATCTCGGGGGACGCCGCGTCTTCGGCGATAGGGACTGTAATTCGGCGTGATGGGGAAATAGAACTTGCGGTCTTCGAGCATTTCGGCCCAGATACCGCCGTAAATACATCGGCCGAGGTGCTCGATAAACTGGCCGTAGATATACTTCGAGATTGGCTCTGAAGTCTTACTCGCATCAATCTTGACCGCTGGATTCATCGTTTTAGTGGAAAGCAGCTCAAGGCCCACATCGTCAAACCATGCCTTGCCTGTTGACAAACCCCAGCCGCCGAGCAGACAGTTAATTTGCACAGCGGCACTACCTCCCGTGTCAAACACAAGCTCGACCCGCGTCCAGTCTTTGGTCCCGGTAACCGCCGGTGTTTGTGAGGGTTGGATGTTGTGCAGATTTAACAGTGCGCCTTTTCCAGACCCGGCAACAAGATTTTCCGTCTTAATCCAGCCGGTTAACCTGTATTGCGAGTGCGGCTTGACGGCTGCCGTAGTTCGCCAGCCGGCGTCCGCACCTTTTTGAGACTCTATCATAACGCAGCGTTTTCCTGAGCGGCCGCCTGTGGTATATTTGAATTCGGCTGAACCGCCATAAGTTTGTGTTCTCCATCCGGCAGGTCTATTACCGACTGCTTTTTCGAATGAAAGGTTGTGTTTTGTTCCCGCTGCCGTTACGGATTGTGCCGCCGAGACGTTACTCTGTGCGTCGGCATCACATTGTTGAAGACCTGCTGCCAGACAAATCCCAAGTATTACTATTCTGCTTATCTGTTGTACCCTCATAATATGCTCCTTTCTATTCGTGCCGATAGACTTCCCAGCCCATATAGTTATCAAGAGCTTCGGCAATCGCATCGGCTCTTTCTGTCCGGTTCACAGCAACATGATGTTCGAAGCCCATCTTGCATACATATTGCATGAGCCTCTGAAGGTTTGCAATTTTCATCACGCCATATCCACCGAATGTATCGAGTTTATCATTTGTAAATTCACCTTCACCGACATATACGCTGACGATACCAGCGGCATCGTCGGTAGAGGTTCTGCAGAAAGTTGCTTTGCCTTGTGCTATCCTGCCAATAACGGTTCCGTAAGTGTTCTCTTTTCCCACGGCCCCGGCGATTATCTCCTGGTAGTCCATCTTCGAACTCCGGAAGAATGACTTTGGCAGATTGCTGCAATGGAATAAAACAGCTTTATCAGGCTCGGAGCCGTAGTTATTGTTCCAGTCCAGAATGGCGCTGGGCGTGCCGCCGGCCAATTGAAGAATGTACATTCCCAACAATCCCGTAATATCAACCTCGCACGCGCTCGGCACTAACGATTCGCTCATCATACTCATAAGAGTACAGGGAACTATTCCAAAGAACTCCTCAAGAGCAGTCCAGCACTGAATTGCGGTGCCGTCAAGCTCGGTTTCTCTGACCCATCGGTCCACCACGTAACCGAATTTGGCCATCTTCAAAAGTTTGTCGGCGGGAATTGATTTGGTCGGAATATACTTTGTGATAGCATTTAATTTTCTTTTAACCGCCCTATCGTTATCAGCAAGCAATGCAACTCTTCCAAGGATTTCAGACAAATCTATCGTCTCTACCGAGATGCCTGATAGTTCGAGAATTTTTTCGCTGTAACGGACGGTATTAAAAGCCCCGGTTCGTGCGCCAATGGCACCAAACCTGGCGTTCTTAAGGCCCTTGATAATTCTGCAAACCGAGGCAAAATCGTCCAAATCTTTTTTGAATTCAGCCGATGTAACCTTAACCGTATGTGATTTTGTCAGCGTATATGGAATACCCGCTTGCCTGAGATTATTGCAAACGCTTATCTTGCCGCAGAAGGAATCCCGCCTGTTGGCTATACTCATTTTGTCCTGCGCGTCCGGCTCGGCATGAATCAGAATCGGCACATTAAGCCCTGAGCGTTTGATTGTCTCGGCCACTCCCTTTTCATCACCGAAGTTCGGCAGCGTTACAATTACCCCGTCAATCTTGTCACTCTTTTCTGCAAAAAGCCCGACGCATTTCTTAGCATCCTCAAAGGTCTCAACTGCGCCGTATTTCGTCTGTTGCATCGACAAGGCGACC
>JAUWBX010000262.1 GCA_030609625.1 Phycisphaerae bacterium | reverse complement strand
TTAAAGGGCTCCTTTTATGGATTTACTAAATAATGCAATTAGTTACATACCATAAAAGGATGTCCTTTTCAACATAAAAAGTGAAGTAAAATGAGTAAAATATAAGCCGTTAACCCCCATTTAGGGGTGCGAAACTTGAGTGAGTATCTTTCCCTGCATTCATCGATAAGCTTGTTATAGTCAAGCGGATATCTATCCTTGAACTGTTGTTCTGTAAGTTGAATTTTGGTGGCATCAGGATCATTGGATAACTGGACATTGATTGCGTCTTTCGCTTTGGAGCGGGTAAATTTGATATCTACGTTCACAGAAACTGAATATGGCCGATCAGGTTCAGACTATGAATCAAGAGAGTTCAAATAGCTCAGTATATTTTTTTCTTCCTTATTCAGGTTGATAAATTCAATATTCTTGGTGGCAGGCATGAAACCAAATGGCATTAAATAGAAATTGAATTCACTCAAATTGATATTGAACCATTCCTTAGCCAAAGTGAGATAGTTTTTTAATGTTGCGCTTCCAATCTCCTGTATTCTCAAGGAAAATAAAGGGCTTTTGTTGTAGAAATGAACGGAGGAATCCCTTATTTCAGTTAATACTTCTATATTTATTTTGACTAGGCCATCAAGCAACTTTCTTTCTTCAAGTTTTTTGGCAAGATATTCAAGACTATGAGTATAAAGGTTGTTGGCTCTTGTCTGTCTGATGATTTTTCTTTTTCCTCGCGACCCATCTATTTTTCTTATATTTTCATACACATACAATGAATTAACTTTGTTGTTATTAATCTGTAGCCATTTTTCTTTAAATAACAATTCCCAACTATTAACTGCAAGTATAGAAAATGTTTCCTCTCGGTACTTAAAATCTGGCTTATTATAAATTTCTATTGCCGCAATCATGGCGGCAATGCTTTTTTCCTTTGTTATCTTGGTCCGACCTCATTACTTAATTCTGGGATTAGTAAGCGAAATATTGCCTGGGGAAGCGTCGTGACCGTTCCATTTACTAAGTCAACTCCGTCTGGGTAGGACTTCGTAGTCTCTCCAAGAACCTCATCAAACTGCCGCACCAACACCATGCGGTCTCCATCAGTCAGTTTTCCAATAGAAGCAAGAAGCCTTATTGCGGTGATTTTACGCGACGGGTCCCGATCATCGATTAGGCGCCGCAGAAGTGTTTCTGCATTAGGTGTGCGTGCCCAGTCGCGCAAGCTCTGTGAGTAAATCTCAGGCAATGCCCTACCGTTTTCGATAGTAATTTGAATCAATCTGTCAATGCAGGCCAAAGCGTGATTTTCGTTCCCATTGATCCCGCACAGGGCTAATGCCGTGATAAGTGGAAAAACCTTTGGTAGCTCCTGTTGCTCCAAATAAGGGCGAAGCAAGGAGCTGTGCGGCCAGCCAAGCGCCAAAGCATAAAGGAAAGGTGGATGAGTCTCAGGTATCCTTGGAATCCCATCAGGTATATTCCAACACTTTTTGAGTTCTATCAGTGCTTGCTCGTCGCCACCAAATTGTTCGGCGAAGATTCTCTGAGCTTCAAATGAAATATCATTTCGGTAAGGTTTGTTGATGCTTTCGATCAAGAAGGTACGGAGCTCCACAGAATTGGGCAGCAGCTCAGACATGAGGGTAAGGCTTGCTGGCGATTGATCTTGAGGTTTCATTGCCTTCAGATAATCGATCAATTGAGCACGTGCTTTGCTGTTGGAAAAAGCTTCCCGAGCGGCCCCACCGTAAATAAGCGCCCCCCACGGTATTTCAAAAGGTCGTGACTGGTTCTGTGAACCCTCATGGAGTTTGTCCCAATGTTCAAACAACATACGAGTCACAATGACATCAGTGTCATGATACTCGGCAAGCCAACTGAGAGACGATGAGGATTCTTTTGCAATCGCTTCGGCACAGGTAGCGTATTCATTTAGTTGCAGTAAACCGGAAAAGGCCGAACGACGGCGCATCTCATAGTAGGTGCCGAGGGATTTGATTTCCTCACGTAGTCTCGTTACCAATAGCTCCTTCAGCTCCGGACTTTGTGATGCCATAATACAACGCTCGACTACCCCGGCGCTGCGAATCTCTCCTTTCTCCTCAGCCCATATGCCTTCTGTTAGCCGCAGACCGCTATCCTTGGGGATCGAGTACTCTCGAAATACTCGGAAGACTTCCGCCCTTACATTCACTTTGGCGGGTCGTGCGGTTCTCAGTAGGCGATCACAGATAAGCGGATCTTGCTGATATCCGGTGGCAACGCAGAACAGAGAGGGACCATCGATTTCAAAAAAAGACGACTCTGCCCATTGGCGAACCTCGGGTACGTGCGGAAAGCTCACTATCAGCTGGTTTTGAATGTCGATCTTGTCGTAATACCAGATGTCTTTTTCAAGAATGGCAAGTACCGCTTCCAGACATTCCTCATCATGGAATTCCGCCAAGAGGCGGTGAACTGGTGTCCTGACAATGCGGCGGTTAGACTGTCTCAGGGTTTCAAGCAACCATACCCGCCGTTTTTCGGGGTCTGACACAACGGAATCGATCCAAGGCGAGAGGAATGCCACCTCTCCGGGCGATCGATGAAATTCCTGGATGAGTAGATCTCTGACGTCACTATCGTCGGGCCAAGCTTCCATAAGCGTCGAGACAACCCAATGTTTGTTGATGTCACCGTTCACAGAAGTATAGGCTTCCAGTACATCCATTTTGGCGGCATTGTCGCCGATCACGCAGTAGGCCCATTTCGTATCCGGACTCCAATGATCTTTGGTGTATTTTGATTTCTGATCTAACAAAGTGCGTCGGAGAGCGGAGGACAGGTCCTTATTACTCCGAAAACCCTTAAACAAATTTTTCCACGTGTCTTGATCATGTATGAGAAAAGATGGTGAAGTACTTGCAAACCAGTCGGCAATACTGCATCCGACCTCGGAATCTCCAGGCCACGACTCGGCCAAAAAGGAGAGAATTTGTTCTTCCTCCAATCTCCTGCCGTGCCGCAACCGATCGCGCAGGGCTTCCATTGCGAAACACTTGATTTCTTCATCCTTGCTCCACCCCTGGACCAACACTACACGGCAAAAGTTTCGCATCTCATAAGACACGCTACCGTGAGAAAACATGGACCACATCTGTTGGCGGTCGTCTGCATTGTGCCTGTGGTTCGCTACCCGAAGCGTAATGCCGGTCAACGCTAAGTTCATATCGGTTGAACGGCGGGCAGCATCGGCCAAGCCATTCAATGCCTCATGCTGTGGCCAGCCCTTACCCAGTCCATGCAGTGCTGCGGTGCGAATGCCGGTATCGGGCCACTTTGCTGCCAACGTCGCCAAGTGCTCTTCAACTGTTGCGTCAGATGCGAATGCCCTTGCCAAACTTTCGGCTGCCGCCCAACGGCACCGCCCGGTCTCGTCGTGTAAAGCCAACTTGAGGGTGTGTAAGAGGTCTTTGGACATCTGCCAATTGCCAAATGCCTGTAAAAGCCTATCTCTGTCCCATTCCGACCGGGCTGGTACCCAATTGGCAAGTCGCTCTTCACATTGTCCCGCCACGGAAGGTGAGCGGAGGCCGAGAATGATGTGCCGCGCGAGTTCTTTCCTAAATTCGGGAAACGGCGTGATTTCGACTTGATTCGCTGCCTCTTCGATGGTGGCCCGCGCCTCGCGCGGCGACAAACCAAGATCACCGGCCGCAAGTTCGGTACGCATGCGCAAGAGTTGCAGTTGCGCCAAAGGGCCTGTGGCAATCCGCTTAAGATGGTCGATCGCACGTTGGGTTGTCCCTTTCCCTTGCTCGGCACCCATTATGCTGAACCAGGCGAGGACTACTTCATGCCACCGGGATTGATCCCACACGCCAGCCAACCAATCCAGTTGCTCACGTTCCTCCTTGCGGACCATGGCTTGAGCAGCCAAATACTCCTGCACCGTAAGGTGGAAAAAGCCCAACTCATTCGGAGCCCGCTCCACTATGAGACCCAACCCCGTTTGCGCATACTCGATGACGGATTTAGCCTGATGCTGGGCTTCATACGGTGAATAGCCAGGGCCATGGATGTCATCTGTTAGGAAATTACAGAATACAGTCTGGCAATGCTTAGCGGAGATTACGCCGGCACCGCCTTCAACTTGAATATGAAGCGCCAAACGCATCAGCATTTCACGCATATCATCAGTCCTGGGGATATCGGGGGGCGTGGGTAATCCGGCCGCCTGAACGCGCGCCGCTGGATGATCCGACAAGAGCAGTTCAATGATCTTGTCATAGACCTTTATCCGCTGCTCAGGCAGATGATGAGAGAATCGAAAGACGTCTATCAACAACTGGCAGAAAAGGGGCGTTCGAGCCAAATCCATGATGCGCGGGTTAGCGCGGATGGCTTTCAAAAACTCTTCTGTCCGTTGTTCTGTACTGAACTTTGCCCAATCACGCCCTTTTTCGGTGGCAACTTCCGGGGTTTCCAAGTGCTTGAACCAGGCACGAGCAAAGCACTCGATTTGTGCTTCATCGAAGAATGCCAGCCGTGCCAAGGGCCATGCGCCATCTGGGCGCACCTGCGTATAACCTCGTGGTCGGCTCGTGAAAATAGCGGGGATTGGGCGAGTTGATAAAAAAGTACTGAGCCGGTCCAT
>JAUWBX010000179.1 GCA_030609625.1 Phycisphaerae bacterium | reverse complement strand
TTAGTGGCATCGAGTTACGAAAATCACGAATCGATATTCGAGGACTTTTTTCGTATCAAACATGCAGCTACGTCTAATTATAGAGGGGCTACTTTTTTCGCCTCCGGCAATAAGAAGACAAATAACCATATTAACTAAATTTAGATATGAACCATCTCAAACATCGAGTATCCAGCTTCCCTGTCCCTGCGCGCCGTGGTCGAGCATCAAGTATCGAGAATCGAGAATCCCGCTTCTGTCCTCCAACTTTAGCTCACTTTAGTCACTTTAGGCACTTTAGGCACTTTAGCTCACTTTTCACTAACTTTCCCTTTACACTTGTAGAGATGCCTCTACAAATCACCCCTTTTTATGCAAAACAAACCCAATCTCCAAAAAAGTCAAATGAACTTAAATCTATATAATACAACGGATTATGAAAGAAAACGCAATTGGACACTTAGTGAAAACAAACCCAATTCAAACCCAATCAAACCCAATCTCCAAAAGGACAAAATGAATATAAACTTAACTTTAACAAAGGGTTACAGGAAAAAAGATGATTTCGTAGTCCGAATAAACAAACCCAATTCAAAGCCAATTTCCGAAAAGCCCAAAATGAACGTAAACTTATATGTTATAGAGGATTATGAAAACAAAACCGCCTTCCGGCCCCAAAAAAACAAACCCAATTCAAACCCAATTCAAACCCAATTTTCCCCAATTTCTGAAAATTTAAAACTCTATTGTTGGCAAATTAGGTACTTTTTATTCTGCTTTACGCAGCTTTTGGATTTGCACTTCGCGGACATGCAAATCAGCGGGGTGCCCCTCGATATACAGCCCGATTTTCCCTTTCGCAGGCCCAGTCACCCGGACAACGCCGATTTCCTCTCCATTGAGCCAGACCTGGATTCTATCGCCCTCGACCCTGACCGAGAGAGTATTCCAGCCCTCGCGGTCCACAATATCCTCGCGCAGGTTCACCAGGGCCAGTCCCTTTCCCTGCACCCAAACGCTGCCGGTAAAGGCTATGGACTTTTGACTGTCGAATATCTCAATTCGCACCCCTTGCTCCGAGTTTGCACCTCGCAGCCAGATTCCAGCGTGGATGGGCCACGTGGCTTGGAACGTTACCGCCAGCAGGTAGTCCTCATACTCAGCCTTGGTCCAAAGAACGCCGTCTTTGCCGTTTGCCCCGGGTCTCGCAATGATTCGGCCTCGCTTAACTGTCCAGGAAGCGTTGCCCGAAGGCTGCCAGCCGGCAAGGTCACGGCCGTTGAAGGCGGCAATCCATTCGGCAGCTTGCTCATCCTCGGACGGGTTTATCGGTTCGGTTATGTTGTGTGTACCGTGGCAGTCCGTGCAGACCGAATCATGTGTAACGGCCCGGCCGTTCGGACGCATTCGGCCGCGCCATTTCTCGAAAAAGTCCTCCACCGCCACAGGTTCCCTGTGGTCATGTTGACCATAAACACTGCGTTCTGCGCCCGGCTTGTGACACGAAGGATTCGAACACATCTTATTTACCTCTGCCCGGCCGAACAGAAGGTCGGGCTTGGTCATCAGCATCTCATCGTGCATGTGCTCAGTTGACAGGCCGTGACATTCGTCACAGGTAACATCCATATCCAGGTGACTTGTCGTTAGCTCCTCGGTCTTCAGGTCGGGATGACAAACGTAACACTTGCTGTTCCCATCCGGTTTTTCAGCCTGCGACTCATCTGCAAAACAAACAGTGAACACACATACAAAAGCTGCAAAAACAAGTATTCCCCCCGCAAGATATAAATTAGTTCGATTATTCGAGCGCACTGGTTTTCTCCTTGTATTAGATCAAATAGAGTTATGCAAAATTGAGGTTAGGCCCGTTTTAGCTTCCTGCTTCGGCGAAGCGCTTTGCAGAGACGAGCGGCCAAACCGAGACAGGCATATATTATTTAGTATCTGTTGCGGAAAACAAAAACTGACGATGTCACCCCTGCGGAAGCAGGGGTCCAGAGCGAAAAAGCTGGATTCCCGCTTTCGCGGGAATGACAAATACTGTTTCCGCAACAGGAACTATTTAAGAAAATCAGTTCATCCTTCGCAGTCCCGATTTTCTCGGGACGGAAAATGGAGTTTTAGATTTTCTTAAATAATCAAACACTACTCTGCGAAGTAGCTCGCTACGTAGCATGACAATAAGAGCAAACATTCATTTTGTTAGAAGCTTTAAACGACTTCCCAGTCGCGCAGCCACTCGTATTCCTTAGGCAAATTAGCCCACTGCTGCTCGGTAATATCCATCAGCCATTCCTTATCCGCCGCCGAGATTCCAAGCGAACGCGTGTACGAGGCGCGAGCGGCGTTCTCAACTTCATAGACCGTTGACAACCCCGGCACTGCGGCTGTGATGGCTTCGTTCGCAAGGATGCACTGGAGCGTCAGCCGGGCCAGGTCATTCTCCGTCTTACTGCCTACGCCCATTACCGGGAACCTGACTTTGCCGTCGCTGTCCTTGAAGAGGCTGCCGCCGAAGTATGGCTTGATTGTAACAACCCCAACATCCCGCTTGAGAACAACCTCGAATATACCCTGCGTCTGGTCGGACCCATGACCCGGATTGGTCTCTTCAATATTACCGGCTACCGGAGACTGGCCTTTTGCTTTAGTCTTTGCGCTGCAGGGGAAGATTACCATCTCGAACTCGGGATACTTGTTAAGGACGTGCTCGAACCAGGGACGGCTATGACAGGACATACCCAGATGCCGAACCTTGCCGGCTTTACGCAGCTTCTGGAAGGTCTCGATTAAGGACTCCACTTCGGGGTCGGTATTAAGCTGATTTGTTCCGAGTTTTCCCGCCATTTTGGCCTGGGGACGCCAGATGTCGAGGTAGTCGGTCTTCAGCAGACGCAGGCATGTATCTACGTTGAAGGTCTGGTCCTTAACGTTACAGAGATTGGATCCGCGCGGGCCGAGGTTGTGGATATCGGCACCGACATACATCTTATCGCGGCGACCTTTAAGGGCCACACCATAGCACAAACACTCAGCCGCGGTGGTGATGTCCAGGTAGTTGATGCCGGAATCGATGCTGGCGCTGACAACATCGGTGCGGTTCTTAGCGACGTCATCCGGCACTTCCTCGTTGGCGAAGTGGTCCCAGTATCGGCCGGCGTTGCGATTCTTCCAGTGGCCGCCCAGACTGACCTCGGAGACCATCAGGTTTGTTTTGCCCATTCGGCGGTAGGTCATCTTGGGGTGGAAATTCAGAACCTTTGACGTATGGACGAACTTGCCTGCAGCCTGTCCTTCATTAGCCAGCGCACCGGCGATTGTCCCCGCAGCCACAAGAGAAGTATTACGCATGAAATCTCTTCGTGAAAACTTATCCTTTTTCATAGATTCTCCTTTTTAATTCGAGGGTCAAAACCTGCGGTGAAACCGCAGGCTAAATATATTTAGCCCCACGTTTTACGTGGGGTTCGGTAGCTACCAAATATGATGACACAATCGCGTGGAAATGTCAACCTTATTTTCACCGTTTTTTGGAGGGCGTTGTTAGTTCCTTCGTATTAAATATTGCTTGCGGGATTGCAACGCCATGGACGGTTTTCACCTGGGCGACAATATGCTGTAAATAAATTCTTTAATTGGCTTGAGCCATCCCAATAAATGAAAAATGGTAAGCAGCGCCGCAAAAACAAAAATTCCTGTGACTACGCCAAAGAAATATAAACATATAACGAGCAATGCAAGAGCGATAATTACTTCGGCTATCCAGGCAATTATAGATCGCTTGTTTCCTTTTGTTCTGGCAAGGTCAGTTTTCACATAGTCGAGAGCCGTTGTGAAAGATCCTCGTTCATCTTCAACATTGACACTAATAATACCTGCAACTATTTGCAAAAAATAAGGCCAAATACTGGCGTAAATTGGGGGGAAGCTCGGAAGCAGCCAATCGTGAACTCCCGCCAATAGAACATAACATCTGGCAAGCGCTTCTTGGTCATTCAGTGCAGGTTCGCCCGTAACAAAGCGGCGATAGTATCCTAAATCTTGGCCTTGTCCATACGCTTCGTATCCATCACGAAAATCCCGACAATGCTGTTCAAAGCGCGCTCTGTTGGAATGGTTCTTTAAAAGGTTATCTACTTTAGCTGCAATCTCAGCCAAGAATTTTTGGTCTTCTTTCGAGATTTCCTCTTTAAATAGGGTTAAGTCGTCTAAGACGTGCTGCAATTGTACCTTATTTTCATCGTTTTTTTGGCTCTTTTTAATAGATTTCTTCATCTTGCTAACTTCGTTTTTTGTCCGCTTCTTTGCCATGGCCTCAAATCCTCACATCCAACCGCTGCTGAATAGCTTATTCAAGATATTACTTTGGCCTGTATTGTAATTCTTGAGGGCTTAAACGACAATAATTATCCTTGATTTTACTTGCCTGGCAACATTCAGGAGGATATAATCACATTAGTATCGAGGAGTTCAAAAACACTAATGGAGGTGTCATAATGAAACAGAAATCAATTCTTGTATTGGCAACGTCGGTGTTCTTTGTAGTTGCTCAATTGGCTTCAGAATCGGTCTTGGCTGATCTGTACGCTATTGACAATAACGGCTATGTTTTTAACGCCGTGACCGGCGACCTGTTTTCTATGTCCGGCCCAAGCTGGGCTACGGGATTAGCTTATAATAGCAATGATAGTTTTCTGTACGCTATTGACAATAACGGCTATGTTTTAAACGCCGAGACCGGCGAACTGTTTTCTACGTCCGGACCAAGCTGGACTACGGGATTAGCTTATAATAGCAATGATGGTTATCTGTACGCTATTGACAATAACGGCTATGTTTTTAACGCCGAGACCGGCGCCTTGTTTTCTATGTCCGGCCCAAGCTGGACTACGGGATTAGCCTATGTCCCCGTCCCCTCCGCTGTTATTCTTGGCAGCCTCGGCATAGGATTTTCCGGCTGGCTTCTCCGCAAACGCAGAATGGTGTAGCTTTGTGTCTATATAAAAAAATATCGTCATCAAGCCCCTGCGGGTTCTCGCTTATCTTCTCCCTCCGAACCGCAGTGGCTTTTTTATGCGCTTGCGGGGATTACAAGAGGAAAATAAAAAAACTGTGGAATACTGGATACAAACGAAATATAATCCAGTTGTTTTTTGAGAGGTTAAAATGGTGCGCACTTTTATACAGGTAACGGCAGTGTTGCTCGTGCTTATAGCCTCATTTTTTCTGATTAAGGCGGTGATCCTAATATCCATTCCGGAAGTAGTTGAACTTGCGAATCGAGATTGGGATTATAGTTTAGTGGAAGCAAAAAACCTAATCCGGCAAAAGTCTGATACAGTGGTCGGATTTGTGTTGCTCCTGTTAAGTTTTCTCCTGTCAATGATAAATCTGCTCTGGCCTATGAGAGCGTGCGACTTTCGAGTAAGCAAGGTGGGAGTAGTTGTAGCCGTTCTCGCATCGGTAGTAATATTCTTTTCGGCAATGAAGTGCGCTAATTCGTTGCAGGAAGGGTGGTATAATCGAGTAATGGAATTACTTAAAGCTGAAAACGCCTCACAGGCCATTTAAGCGACT
>JAUWBX010000364.1 GCA_030609625.1 Phycisphaerae bacterium | reverse complement strand
GGCTGCGCGCTTCGGCTCATCCGAATCATCGATGAAAACAGTGTCCCACAAATCAAATGTAATCGCTCGTATCGCTGCTCTACTGTTCAAACCTAATCTTTTCTCCTAAAAATAAGTTCTATATAGGAACTGCTCCGGGAGTTTTTGTGGTTTCCTGGTAAACGTCACTTTCTCCAAGGTCTTTTGATGCCGAGTGGAATTATATCAAGGATTCTACTCATCCGACTTACCTATGTACCATCTGCGAGGAATGTCTTCGCCGGTTGTTTCAGCAATCTCCGACACATGGCCGTCCAGCCAGCAGGTCATTGATACACCGCGATGGCGAAAACACTCTTGGACCGTGTCATGCCACTGATCTCCAGACCAAGTGCTATCGACAAAGCCGCTCCCACCCTGGCTGCTCGGACGCCATTGTGGTAAATTGATACGATCTCCCGGCCGAATGTGAAACATGTCCCCGTTGTCGTCCAGCTTTTGCTCTATGTGGTCCTGAAAAGCAATTACCTCGCTATGACGTTTGAATTCAAGGTCAATTTTCTTGTCCGTGATGTAACCATTGAGACCGTATGAGCAATATGCGAAGTACTGCTGCGCCAGTCTTCCCCAGGGTGCCCCCCATTCCGGCCAATCATCGACTCGTTCTACGGCGGGACAGGCATAGATTTTTTTGTTCTCGGCGTATGGGAAGTATGCAATTCCCCAGTAGGCCATAGACTCATTTGGCCCATATTTCCTTACCACTGATGGATTTTCGTGCGCATTATCCCAAAGACCGTTATTAGGCGAGTCATGCGTTTTTCCATCATGGTCATCCACGTACATTCTCAGGGCGAGTCCTAATCCTCCAATATGTACGTTGCAAACGGTTTTCCTTGCCTGGTCCTTCACAGCCCGCAGAGCAGGCATCAGAATCGCAAGCAATAGTGCTATAATAGCAATTACAACCAGTAGTTCAATTAAGGTGAAAGCGTTTTGCTTTTTCATGTTGCTGCCTCCCGAAAAAGCATTTTATGCTGTGTCTGCTTATAACGTTCACTCAACCACCCGGCTGAGCTTATTATATAATAATAATACCAGAAATCATCGCCTGATTTCAAGCTTTTTTTTAAAAGAAATACGTCCAGTGCCAAGTCGAGACAGAAACACTCTTTGCCCGCCGAAACGCTGAAAAACTGCGTTATCACGAGATGTTTTGGCGTTGCTTACGGCAAAGGTCCACGTATAATAGTGCATGCAGCGCGTCCATAATGTTGGTTTCCGTGTTATTTGTAAGGTCGAAACAGCAAAAACAAATTGGTTAACTGGTGAGTCGAATACTCAACACTCACTACTCACCAATAACCAAATTGATGTCCGGTAGTACAGGAGGTAAAGAAAAAGACAATGGCACGACAACCTGAGCAAGTAGTAATAGTTATGGAGTAAGTTAAATATGAATAAGCACTGTATGAGGAAATTAACAGCGTGGATATGTATGTTTTTGACATTAGCCGGCATCGCGACTGTCGCTAAAGCCGGGGAGAGCTATCTCTCTCCATCAGCACTGGTCGCAGACAACCAAACCAAAACACTCTATATTGCACAGGCCACTGCGAAACAAGTGGCGGTTTTTGACATCGCCGCCGGCAAGGTGACCAGGACGTATTCGCTCCCGGGTAAACCCAGCGGACTGGCTTTAGCGGCCGACAGGTCACGCCTGTATGTTACCTGTGCATCGACCAAAGGACGGGTCCATGTGGTCAATCCGCGAACAGGAAGGGTCAGCTATACGCTGCCCGCAGGTCATACTCCTATGGCACCCGTGCTAAGTTCAAACGGCAAAATCCTGTACGTGTGCAACCGCTTCGATAATAACGTCTCGGTCATCGACCTGGCCTCACGCAAGGAGTTGACCCGGATACCTGTCCAGCGTGAGCCGGTCGCTGCGGCACTGGGCCCGAACGGCAGATTTCTGTTTGTGGCCAACCATCTGCCAATCAGCCCCGCCAACATCGGTCTCATCGCCGCGACGGTTTCAGTCATTAACACTGAGACAAAAAAGGTAGTAACCACCATCGAGCTTCCTAACGGCAGCACAGCATTGCAGGGAATCTGTATCTCGCCCGATGGCCGATACGCCTATGCCACGCACATCCTCGCCCGCTATACAGTACCAACCACGCAGTTGGAGCGGGGATGGATGAATACCAATGCGCTCAGTATTATCGATGTCGGGAAGAAAGAGCTAATTGACACTGTCCTTCTGGATGATGTGGATGATGGCGCCGCCAATCCGTGGGCCGTTGGTTGCACAAGCGATGGAAAATATATCTGTGTAACCCATGCCGGAACCGATGAATTGTGCATAATAGATGCACCTGCCATGATGAACAAAATCAGGAAATATCACGCTGACCAAAGAAACGCTCAGAATCGCACAATAGGGCAGGGTGACTACGGAAGTTATGGTTCAAGTTCAACACCTTCCTCGAACATTCCTAATGAACTGAGTTTTCTTTACGGGATTCGGCAGCGTATCAAGCTTTGCGGCAAAGGCCCTCGTGCACTTGCAATTGTTGGTTCCAGTGTTTATGTCGCGGAATATTTTACAGACAGCATAACGAAAGTTGATATAAATAAAACGACGGGGACCAAAACTACTGCTTTAGCACTCGGTTCAACTCCCAAAATGTCTATAAGGCGCAGAGGAGAAATGCTCTTCCACGATGCATCGCTGTGCTTTCAGAGCTGGCAAAGCTGTGCAAGCTGTCATCCGGGAGGTGCGCGGGTCGATGCCCTGAACTGGGACCTTCTTAACGATGGCATAGGCAATCCTAAAAACACAAAAAGTCTCCTGCTTTCGCACAGGACCCCGCCGGCGATGCTTACGGGTGTGCGCAAAAACGCCGAGATGGCCGTGCGCGCCGGGTTCAGGCATATCCTGTTTGCGGTACGCCCGGAACAAGAGACCGTATCAATCGATAAGTATCTCAAGTCACTCAGGCCGGTTCCGAGTCCTTATCTGGTTAACGGCAGACTAAGTGCCTCAGCCAGACGAGGGCGAAGGATATTTAGCAAAGCACGCTGTGCTTCCTGTCATAAGGGAGCACTGCATACGGACCTGCGGCAATACAATTTGGGCATAGGCGATGGACTGGATAAAGACCGTGAGTTTGATACGCCGACTTTGGTCGAAATCTGGCGGACCGCACCATACCTGTACGACGGACGGGCTGTTACTATTGAGGAAGTCCTCACAAAGTACAATCCCGACGATGAACATGGACAGACGTCCAGCTTGTCTGATAAGGAAATTACGGATTTGGCCAACTTCGTGCTCTCGCAGTAGTATTGGTGCGAAATCTTGACTGTCGTCAGACAAGTATCGCACTCTACATGACTGATGCTTTAGTCACGGGCTATCTCTCTCTCCAGGAGAAGATTGAGTCCTCCCTTCCAGGACGCAAGTGACCGCAGGCTGACCTCGCCATACAGACGATTAAGGCGCCAGCCTTCTTCTCCAAATCGATTCAGGGTCTGGAGGAGCTGTTCCTCATTGGGCTTCCCAGTCTCTAATTTCAGATAGTGGATCCTGTACTCGTACCGTTTCATCCGATTCTCCTGTTTCTACCGGCCATCTGTCTTGCAGCCGGCAATGATTATACAGACTGCATAAACTCCGGTCAAAGCCCATCGACCGGACTCGAACGCCACTGGGCAATTATTTATTCTTCTTATCTTTTTTCAATTTTCGTTTTTCCTTTG
>JAUWBX010000393.1 GCA_030609625.1 Phycisphaerae bacterium | reverse complement strand
TAGCTCACTACGTAGCACGAGCAAACTTGTTTGGGGGTGTTCAAAAACAACCCCTTTGCATTCCCAATTCTCACAATCTTGCCTGCCGGCGAGCAGGAGTTTCATTAGTCCTGCAAAGTTTAATAAGAGTGCCGACCATGGCAGACTACCTTTTCAGCCAATCCGGAAGCTGAACACCTTCCGTCCTCCTGTCTATGCCGGGAATATACGGCTTGAGATCGAGGATGGGGCTGTCGTCAAAGGCGTCTATCTTGTCGATGCGAACTGCCCCGCCTTCAACCGAAAGAATCTTACATATACTCAAGGCAATCAGATTGGGCCGAACGGGCGCGCGGCAGGCGAATATGCCGGTCAGCGGATTTTTTTTGTTGCCCTGCGGATGGACCCTAAGGATGCCCCGTTTTCGGGGCGTATCGTTTTTGTCAAACCAATAAAGGACGATAACATGCGAAAAGCCATCCAGCCCTTTGAGAGCATCAGCATACCTGTCAAATATCCGCAGCCACACCGACTTGCCCTTCTTCTCCACCCTACCGACAGGATATAATTTGAAAAACATTTTCGGCTCCTCTTCTTCCACGGTCTCTGTTTTTGTCAGGTTGCCGGCGAGCGTGCCTCCGGCGACGCAGGTAGCCATCCCCGCGCTCTTCAAAAACAGACCGCGTCTTGAAATATCCATGATAGGCCCCTTTAAATTCCAGTTTACGGTCTTACACATAATGACATACTCGACCACGTGCTTGTTTTTCTACCGTGCTGACTCGGGCCCGAAGAGGTCTTTCTGGACGAAAATCGCAATGTAATGGTACATGCCGGTCATCAACTCGTAACGGACGGCAATCCAGCCGGCCTCCTCGGCCTGTTTTACCAGTTGGCTCAATGCAGTGGCGTGCGAACTACGCTGGCTATCAATATTAGCGTATCTCTCGATTACGCAGAGCCGACCTGTGGGTCTGACGACCTGACGCAGATGGCGCAGGTAATCAACCCGACCATCGGCGTCCAAATGATGATAGGTCTTTGAGAGAAAGGCCAGTTCGCAGGAATTCTCCGCCAACCCGGTACCATCGGTTGGACACAAATAGGGCTTGACCTGCGGCAGGTCGCCGAACCTTTCCTTCATCCTATTGACCTTCCTCTGCTCGACTTCCGAGGCATAGACAGTGCCCTTTTTACCCACAAACTTAGCCATGCGCTCGGCCCAGAAGCCGTCGCCGGCGCCGATGTCCACAACCACGTCCCCGGGCCTTAAGTCCAGTTCTCTGAGCACATAATCACTTTTGGCCCGGTACGGATATCCGCCTGTACCGGTTAGCTGATGCTGTTTGGGGTCGGTAACCCGGGTGCTCTGCCACAAGTCCGTGGACGTTGTTACAGGTGAACCGCCCGCGGTAACAATAAGCATCAAAATTGCCATTAACAACAAACTGATTCTTCGCATAATAAACCTCCTCAATTGTGTTAGAAAATATTATGTTGAACATTAAACATTGTCATTTCCTTTACGCCGTGCCGAACCGCGAACTTCAGTTAACCAGTACAGAAACACACCTGCCAGGAGGATCCCCAACAGGACAAAAATGCTCTTCGGCTTGTTTTCATACGCGTACGAGATGGAACTATGGATAAGAAATGCACACACCGCACAGAAGATGAGCGTTGTAACAGGATAACCCGTCACCCTATATGGACGTTCGGCGTTTGAATCTTTGAATCGCAAGACGATGACCGCCAGGCTGGTCGCTAAGTAGAATAAATAGACCGCTGCCGCAGTGTACAGTATCGTATCCATTAATGAGCCTAAGAACGCTATCAGAGATACCGCGATAACTCCCTGCATCAGCAGTGCCCATGCGGGGGTGCCCCTTCGCCTGTGCCATTTGCCTAAGACTCCGAACACCCGATGCTCGGCACCTATCGCATAAGAAATACGTGCGCCGGTGAATATCAAACCGTTGACGGCTCCCAATGCGGAGATACAAACAAGAGCGCTTATCAATCTGCCGCCGAGTTCCGGAAAAACCGTTACAATACTGTCGGCTGCAACCGCCCCGGAACTGGACAACCCATTATAGCCCAGCGTGTAGAGAAATGCACCGTTCACTAACAAATATATCACCATGACAGCGCAGGTCCCAAGTACCAGTGCACGGACGATGTTATGCCGTGGATTCTTCACCTCGGCGGCTACATAAGCCATCTCATTCCAGCCGCCATAGACAAACAACACAAATATCATTGCCAGGCTCAGCGGCAACGGCTCAAACTCTTCAGCGGCCACAGAACTCCGCGGCGCAATAACCGCCACAGCCACGATAGCTAACAGTCCCAACGCTTTAACGCTCGTAAGCAGATTCTGCGTCCACTTGCCTTCCTTGACACCTAAGATGTTGATGGCGGTCAGGATAACAACTGCCGCGCATGCGTATATCCGCTGGCTGTACGCACTGCCCAGACTTTCCAACGGATTCCACATTGCCCGCGTATATGTCGCGAACACGAACGCCATTCCCGCGATGTCACCGGGCCGAATAATCGTAAGCTGGGACCATCCGAATAGATAACCTGCCCATCGTCCGTAAGCTCGGCTCAGATAGACATAATCTCCGCCTTCGCGCGGATACATCGTTGCAAGCTCGGCGTAACCAAGGGCGCCGAACAGCGACAGCAACCCGCCCACGGCCCAAATCGCCATCACGCCCCACCAGCAATACGCACCCTTGGCAATAGCAGGGGCCATTTCGTAAATCCCGGCGCCGATTATGATTCCAACAATGATACACGTCGAATCGAAAAGTGTCAGTTCTCTTTTGGGACCTAATTGCATAACAGGTTTTGCCGAATCCGGCGCCTCCTTTGGGCTAATACTGCTTCAGTAGATTCTGTTCACGCATTGAGGGACCTGCTCAGCAACCTGTCCCATATCTGTCTCTGCTCAATCAGCGCCTGGACACGGTCAGGGACCTTATCGCTTACTTCCAGCAACTGCCAGCCGCTCCAGCCCATCTTTACCAGCAGGTCCATTTGAATCTGGTATGGAAACTCGGTGTCCTTGAGATTGTGCAGATGCAGTGTATCACCTAAAAAATCCTTGACTAAGTTGAAATTGTGCTCAAATCCGTTGCTCCTGGTGTCTCTCTTATCGGAGTTGAGTTTCACTCGGACGCTCGGCTGGTCAACATGGTCCATAATCGCTCTGAGAGTTGGCAGTTCCCCCGCATTGCCGTGCGCTTCAAGGCGAACCTGCTGGCCATAGTCGGCGGCAAAAGCACCAACTATATTAAGCGAATTGCTGATTTGCTCGATAGTCTTTTCTCGCGGGACGCCGTCGTGAAAACTGTTCGGGAACACCCTCACACCGCTGCCGCCTATATCCCGGCTGAGTTTTATATAGGCCTTGGTATTTTCAATCGCTGCTTTGAGCTTCGCAATCTCGGGTGAATCGTACCGTTCACTGGTGGCAATGCCCACTAATGTAATGGGACTGTCCTCAAAGTGTTTCTTCACCT
>JAUWBX010000531.1 GCA_030609625.1 Phycisphaerae bacterium | reverse complement strand
GCCCTGATTTACAAGATAAAATTAATCAATCCATCCTTGCTTGCCCGCCTCTTGAGGGTTAATCCTGTCAAGAGTAGTAGGTAGTATGCAATATGCACTAGGCATAAGGCGACAAGAGGGACTTTCAAGTTAGTGCTGCTTACTGCCTACTCCTTACTGCGTACTTATTTCATCCCCGCTAAAGACGGGATTTCCGCTTCGCTACA
This sequence comes from Phycisphaerae bacterium, assembly GCA_030609625.1. Classification (GTDB taxonomy): domain Bacteria; phylum Planctomycetota; class Phycisphaerae; order Sedimentisphaerales; family Anaerobacaceae; genus NIOZ-UU13. Next base: position 1,314 of record JAUWBX010000531.1, on the reverse strand, counting down.
ACAAGTATCCAGTATCAGGGCAGTTTAGGTGTCGAGGGAGGTTAGTCCCGAGCGGATGGCGTATTTGGTGAGCTCAGCGATACTGCTGACGGCTAATTTATCCATTATTTGCCTGCGGTGTGTGTCTACTGTTTTTACACTGATACAGAGACGAGAGGCGATTTCTTTTGAGGTCTTGCCTTCGCTCACCAGTTGTAGTACTTCAGCCTGTCTTGGTGTAAGGAGGGGCGGTATGGATTTGTCAGATTCCTTTAATTGACGAACATAGCCTTTAATAACCACGCTTGCCACACCGGGACTCAAATAAACGTCTCCGCGGGTCGCAGCGCGAACAGCTTCGGTCAGCTCCTCCACCGAGCAATCCTTGAGCAAATACCCCGATGCCCCCGCCGTAAGCATACCTGTTACAAACTGTTCGTGGTGATGCATTGAAAGGGCGATGATTTTAACTTGAGGAAATTCGGCGAGAATCTGACGTGTCGCCTCAATGCCATTTAAATCAGGCATTGTGACATCCATGACAACCACGTCCGGTAAGAGCTCCCGGACCATCTGAACGGTTTTTCGCCCGTTTTCGGCCTCTCCAATAACTTCAATGTCGGGTTCGGCGTCAAGCAGTGATCGAAGTCCCTGGCGGATTATCTTGTGGTCATCGGTAAGAAGTAATTTTATGGACATGTGAAAGCTCCTTGGAAGATTGGGGTATTGGAACAATGGAGTAATGGAGTAATGTAATTGTTACGCGTTGCATGTTCCGAGTTGCTCGTTAAAAGACAAAAACCTACACTCGCGTGCTGTATCAATCTGCGATCTAAAACCTGGAATCCAAAATCTGCTCCATTACTCCATCACTCCGGTCTTTCCTTTCCCAGGGGCGCTGTGAGCGTTACCCGTGTGCCGTTTTGGGGTTTTGACTCTATCTTCAACCGGCCACCAATGGACTCCAGCCGTTCCCTTATGCTAAAAAGGCCGAATCCCGTTGGGTTGTCTATACTCGGAAAAACCCCTGCGTTATCAAAACCAATTCCATCATCCGAGACCTCGACTCGAATTCTGTCTTCATTTCTATAAACTGATACCTTTGCACCTTGGGCTTTTGCGTGTTTGGCCACATTAACTAACAATTCACGCACAGCTTGAAACAGAAGAACTCCAATATCATCATCCAGCGGTTTTGATTTTTTATCGGCCTGAAAGGCTACCTTTATGCAATGCTTTTGCTGTATTTCCTGGCAGAACCACTCTATGGCCGGGATAAAACCCAAGTCATAGAGAACGGGTGGGCTTAGCTCTGTAATGAGGCCTCGCGTGTGC
>JAUWBX010000264.1 GCA_030609625.1 Phycisphaerae bacterium | reverse complement strand
ATTCAGTTTTTCGCTCTGGACCCCTGCTCCCCGCTTTCGCGGGGACAAGTTTACCCCTGCGAAAGCAGGGGCAGGGGTGACATCGTATATTTTCGTTTTCCGCAACAGATACTATTTAATAGAATACTAATCCTACGTTTATTGTTTGAGAAGATTTCTGATAAGTTCAATGTCCGGGGCTTCTTTATTTTCCTTTTTTGTGTGTCAGTTGACTTTTTTTGAGGGAAAACGTGTAGATGACCTCGTTGTCGATATTGATTATTTTGTAAGTTACCTGCGGGTCTGGTATGGCAGTGTCAAACTGAAGCAATCCGAATGAACATTTCTTATTGTAGCCGAATAGAGAGCCGGGCATTACTTTGTGTGTGTGGATGTTAGTGAGTTTCGAGCTTTCGAACTCGTAGAGCGGATATCCGTTTGGCCGGTCAATCTTCCAGATGTCGGAGCGGTGGCGGTCGGCTGAGATAAGAATCACGCCGTCAATCTCGTTGGCTTCGAGAAAGGAAAAGATTTCTTCGCGTTCGGCTTTGTAGCCCTGCCAGGGGTCTCGGCTGCCGGGCTTGGCGCCAAAGGCCCAGGGCACGGGCGAGGCGAGAACTTTAAAAGTAGCTTTAGAGGACTTCAACTTTTCGAACAGCCATTTTTTCTGGGCGTCGCCGAGCATTGAGGGATTTTTAACCCTGGATTTAGTACGATAATAGCGACCATCCAGCATAAAGAAGTCAACGTCGCCGATGGAGAAATCGAACCAGCAGCCGGGCTGATTTTCCCCTCCGGCATAGTAAGGATTGTTCCAGTTGTTGGTGAATGTGCGCCAGACCGGAATCTTCCAGGCGGGTTTGCGGATTTTCGGTCCGCCCCCGGCGTCATTGGTGGTGAAATCGTGGTCGTCCCAGATGGCATAGATGGCTGTGAAGGCGACGAAATCGCGGAATTCAGGGCGGGACTGGCGCCGGTAATAGCAATATTGCTGGACGGCTTGTCTTGTCGGATTGTCGATATATACGTTGTCGCCGAGCAAAAGGAATGCAGGCAGATTATGGGTGGCAATCGTGTCCCACATTCTTTCGTACTGTGGGGTGAACCCGGCTCCCCCACCGAAGCCAATCCAAAATCTGCTTTTAGTGCCGGAAACGGGAAATGTGCGGAACGACCATAGTCTTGGTTCCACGCTGCCGTCCACCAGCAGTTTGTAGTAGTACCGGGTATCAGGCTTCAAGCCCCGGACGGCAACGACGGCTGTGAAGTCTTTAGCCCTGTTTGTTTTTGCAATAACGCACTTGACAGCGACTCCATCTCCGACGAAAAATGCTACTGACGTCTTTGCGGTTCTTGCAATAACGGACTTGATATCCAGGTGCATCTTTTCCGAGGTACTTACGAAAACTTGCACGAGTGCTTCGTTGGATGTACGCACCCATAACTTCGCGCTGGTATCGGTAACGCAGCCAAGTAATGGGCCGTGCAGGAGTTCGACGCTATGTTTTTTCGCCAATGCCTTGAACTCGGTGCTGTCGGTTAGAGGTTTCAACAAGTCTCTTGGGCCGGCGATGAAACGGCTGAATGGAAGCCCTTCATCGAGGGCCTGTTCAACGTACACGATGGCCTTGTCAATGTCCTGCTTCTGAGCATAAGCAACCGCCAGGCCATACATAGATTCGAGGTCCTTTGGGTGCTTGCCAAGATAGTCCTCGAAGTGTTCTATGGCGGCATCGTACTTGCCGTCCACGATTTGGGAAATTGCGTCTCTGCCGAGCTTCTTGTATTGCTCCTGGGCGCAGGTGGCAGGGACAAATAAGAATAATGTCAGGCATATAAGCAACAATATCCGGGATTCGAGGCTCCGATTCATTTTATTCCTCCGGGTCATAATCGTTCGTGCTTTTTTACTCAAACCTTGCAGCATGCTTTGATAAATTCGGCGCCGCGTTGCAGGGCCTTGGTATTTACCGGCAATGTTTTATGGTATCGCCTGGCAAGCACTTCGGGCAGGGCTTGCGAGGCCGCATCGGCTGTGAACTGTCCTCGCTTTTGTAAATACGCGCCCAAGGCTACCATATTGGCGCTTTTAGGACTGCCTAATTCGATGGCCAATTCATCAGCAGGTACGGTAATTATCTCGATTGAGTCGTCCAGTTGCGGCTCAATGTCAATCAGGGAGCTGTTCATTATCAGCAGGCCGTTGTTTTTGAGACGTGGGCCGAATTTATTCAGCGAGGCCTTGTTCAAAACAATTAGTGAATCAGGTTTGGCGACGACGGGACAGGCGATTTTTTTCTCTGCGATAACGACCATACAATTAGCGGTACCGCCTCGAACCTCGGCGCCGTAAGATGGCATATAAGTTACCTCTTTGCCGGCCTCCATTGCAGTCTGGGCCAATAGTTTGCCGGTCAACATAATTCCCTGTCCGCCGAAACCGGCAATGATAATCTCTTCATAAGAATTATCTACTGTCATTTTGTGTCCCATATAAAATCCGAGTATCAAATTTCGAAGCAATATGTTACTAAATCCGAAATCTGAATATCGAAATCCGAAACAATATCAAAATTCAAATCTCAAATGCTCAAAACAGCGTGTTTTGAATTTTGTATTTTGGTCATTTGAATTTGTTTCGGATTTCGGATTTCGTGCTTCGTACTTTCCTTCGTTTCGTACTTCGGATTTCAGATTTATGTACTGGTACATTCACTTCCTGCTGTTGGCTATTTTAATCGTCCTAACGGAAAGACCTTTGCCATTTCTTTTTCGATCCATTCCATCGCCTTGGCCGGGGTCATCCGCCAATAAACCGGACAGGCTGAAAGCAGCTCAACGAGCGAGAGGCCTTTGGCGTTGTTTGTCTGCAATTCAAAAGCATGCTTGATGGCCTTTTTGGCTTTGCGGACCTGAGATGCGCTGCTAAGGGCGCATCGCTCAACGTAGATTGCGCCCGGCAACAACGCTAAAATTTCAGATACTTGCAGCGGATAGCCCTCGCTGGCAGGGTTTCGGCCCTTGGGTGTTGTTGCCGTTACCTGGTCGAGCATCGTTGTCGGAGCCATCTGGCCGCCCGTCATCCCAAAGACGGCGTTGTTAATGAAGATAACTGTTATTTGCTCGGCTCTGTGAGCGGCGTGGATAATCTCGGCGGTTCCAATCGCTGCCAGGTCGCCGTCGCCCTGATATGAGAAGATTATTTTATCGGGATTTGTCCTTTTCATACCCGTTGCCACGGCTGGTGCTCTGCCGTGCGCGACCTCTATCATATCGACGTCAAGATAATCATACGCTAACACCGCGCATCCTACCGGCGCTATGCCAATCGTGCGGTCGTGTATGCCGAGCTCGTCGATAGTCTCGGCAATCAATCGATGAGCAATACCGTGCCCGCATCCGGGACAATAATGCGTCGGACAATCTTTGAGGGTAGGTGTTCTCTTAAATACCGTTTTCATATTTCATATTTCATATTTAGCCCCAGGTTTTACCGGGGGTTTCTTTCATCGCGCATTTTTTAACGTTAATTGTTTAATTTTATCGAGCAGCTCATCGACGGTAGGTACGCCGCCGCCGGGTCGGCCGTGAAGTAAGACCGGTGCTTTTCCGGCTACAGCCAGTTTTACGTCCTCGACCATCTGGCCGGCGCTCATCTCAACAGTCAGAAAAATCCTAAGTTCGTTAGCGGCCCTGCTGATTTGCTCTGTCGGAAACGGCCACAAAGTAATAGGGCGTATCCAGCCGGCCTTGATTCCTTCTTCTCTTGCTTTGGTTACCGCGCCGTGGACGATTCTTGCTGCGACACCGTAGGCAACCACTATGATTTCGGCATCGTCAACTTCGTATTGTTCGCAGAGCACTTCGTTTTTTTCTATCTGCTCGTATTTGGCCTTGAGCTTGTTGTTGTGTTTTTCCAGCACTCCCTCACCGAGCCATAATGAGCGAACGATATTTTGCTCTCTGCCTTTAGCGCCGGTCAAGGCCCAGTCTTTGGCGGGCAGTTCTCGGCCTGGTTTTTTCTCCAAAACTATCGGCTCCATCATCTGGCCTAAGATACCGTCGGCCAGGACAACAACGGTCATTCGGTACTGGTCAGCCAGGTCGAATGCCAGCGCCATACAATCGACCAGCTCCTGGACGCTCGATGGTCCGAACACGATGGTTCGGTAATCGCCGTGTCCCCCGCCGCGAGTGGCCTGGAAATAATCGCTCTGTGTCGGCGAGATGTTACCCAGACCCGGTCCGCCCCGCATTACGTTGACGACCACCGCGGGCAATTCGGCGCCGGCCAGATAGCTTATGCCCTCCTGCATTAAGCTGATGCCGGGACTGGATGAGCTTGTCATGGCCCTTTTGCCGGTGGCCGAAGCTCCGAATACCATATTTATCGCGGCCAGCTCACTTTCGCTCTGCACAAAGACACGGCCTTCCTCCGGCATTCTTCGGGACATATAGGCGGGGATTTCGTTTTGAGGCGTAATCGGATAGCCGAAATAGGCATCGCAGCCGGCAAGAATAGCCGCCTCGGCAAGGGCCTCATTACCACACATTAGCACTCTTTCATCCACTGTTATTCCTTGTTGTGTCATTCCCGCCCCGCATCTTAGTGCGGGATAAACTCCAGCG
>JAUWBX010000042.1 GCA_030609625.1 Phycisphaerae bacterium | reverse complement strand
AAACTGCTGACGCTGGTCGGTCTGGCGATAGAGAAACTCGCCCCGGCACGATTGGCATACACACACGCCCGGGCAGGCTTTGCTATGAACAGGCGATTGAAAACCGAACGTGGTTATGTGATAAGCGCTAATCCGGATGGGCCGGTTGACCACGATGTCCCGGTGTTGCGGATTGATAATCCGGATGGCGAATTGCAGGCCGTCGTCTTTGGGTATGCTTGCCATAATACTACGCTTAGCTTTTACAAATTCTGTGGCGACTACGCAGGTTTCGCCCAGATATATCTGGAGCAAGCACATCCTGAGGTAACCGCCATGTTCATAGCAGGCTGCGGCGGCGACCAAAACCCATACCCTCGTCGTACCCTGGCTCTGGCACAGCAGCATGGGCGTGCGTTGGCCAATGGAGTCGAAACGGCACTGCTCTCACGAGCGAAGTCCATCCGAGGGCCGATTCAGGTGGCCTTGGAAACCGTTACTCTCGATTTTGCAGAACCGCCCAGCCGTCGGCAACTCGAGCTGCAAGCAAAGTCCAGTAATAAGTATGAACGCCGACATGCGGAAGTATTGATGAAGGAGTTGGAGCAAACCGGCAAGATTCGCACAACATATCCGTATTTAGTGCAAGTTGTCCAATTCGGCAGCGATTTGACGATGATAGCGCTGGCCGGCGAAGTTGTGGTTGACTATTCGCTGCGTCTCAAAGCAGAGCTGCCCGGCTCACCAGTTTGGGTGGCCGCTTACTCGAACGACGTTTTCGGTTACTTACCTTCTAAGCGCGTCTTGCAGGAGGGTGGCTACGAAGGTGGTGATGCTATGCGGTACACCCCTTTTCCGGGGCCTTTCGCGCCGTCGGTCGAGAAGCGGGTTGTGGATAAAGTGCACGAACTGGTCAGCAAGGTGCGAGCACCAAAGAGCAATTGAGGCTTGAGGGATTTAGATTGTGAGCCATCGGCTATAGATTATATAAAAGGTTTTAAGCTTTTGATAGCTCTTCGATCATAACTTCCGGAACGCTTGCCGCATGGACGTGTGGGAAGCCGCTTCGGTCCGAATTAAATATCACCCATTTCAGGTCTGGCGTCAGGTAAGCGTGAGGGTGAGTGTTCTGGGCGCTGCCCATAGACGTTTTCGATTCACAGACCACAACCGTCTTGCCGGTCTGGATTGAGCCGATTACTAATTTCGTCGTTCCAGGTAGATAGCACCGTCAGCCGAAGCGTGTCCAGCTCGCTCCGAAGCCAGCCGCTCTTGTCCGATTGCATACTTGGTAGAGGCCAGAGCGCCGGCACTGACAAGCCCGGACGCCACCTGCCCGCTGCGTCTCAAAAACTCACGACGGGAAATCTTCTTTCTTTTACTGGACATGGGACTACCTGTTTTATTTTATCTGGTTAAGAATGTATAGGGCTTCCTTTACCATAATCTCTCCGGCCCCTTTTGCCAGGTTGGTCCCAGAAACCGGTTCATAGCCCCCTTCTTTGTATGCCTGGCTGTGGCAGACATAGCCGATTGTGTCGTTGCTGAGAGAGATAACGAAAAGCTTTTCCACGCCTGCTTTTCTTTTAATCTCCAAACCAACCTCAACCAGAATTTCTCCGGGCAGTCCCAAAATATAAATATCACCGAGTCTTAAAACTTGTATCTCCGTGGTGATGTAATTTGTTTCGTCAACTTCTCTGGGTTTGTCCGATGAGGAATTTGTCTCTATGGGAAATCTAATTTCCTTCTTTAACGCCTTTAAAGTGACATCACCTGCAGTAGGAACGAACTGAAGTCTTCTAAGCGCTTCGCCCCCCACTGCTTTGCCAATTTGCTCACGAGGTTTTACTCCTCTCTGAATTGGAACTGTGTTCCCCGCCAGCCCGAGGGCAAAAAGACAAATTCCTCCTTCCATCTGTTCGACAACCTTCGTTATGTATGCTGGATAATCAGCCGATATCGTCGTACTCAAATACGGATATATACATACAGGATGGCACCCAAAATTGACAAGTGAGCCGACAATTCCACCGTCCATATCTTCTACTCTGAGCACACAAACCTCTGGGTCAATGGGCCCGAAATCCAATTCCCCCTCCTCATCCGGCAGAGTGAATGTTACTTTAACGTTACCTTCGGCGTCTGTCTCTATTTTCTTAGTTGCAGTAACTTCCGGCCCAAGGGTAAACGCCATTTTTACAGAACCATCAGCCAGTCTTGGCCTTCGATTATATAATATTTCGGGAATCTGCCCTTTTGCCGCACCTATCTTTACTTCGCGCAAATTTTTATAAGCAATAAGTACCGAACCTGCCGTCTTTCTTATCAGCGTCTGAAGATAGAATTGGTCAATCTCGGAGGCTGGAACCTCCTTCTCCGGCCTAAGCTTGCTTCTGGTAAAAACTTCCGGTCCGGAATGTGTGTGGGTGGCACAGATAAGAACATTCCGGCCAGGGATACCGATTTTTTCTTTGATAATCTTTCGTACCGGATTAGTAATCTCTTCCAAAGGCACATACAATAAATCGGCAGAGATGATTGCTATAGTACTGCGCCCGTCATTAAGAACCAGCGCTTTGGCATAGAGTTCATCGATTATATCATCGCTCGGCTTACCATACGAGCCGATAAGTGGGATTCCTAATGGAGGAGTGATATTTACCTTTGAACATCCTGCTCTAAGTGAAGCTTGTCCAGCCGGGCAAAAGATATGGCTGGATAATAGAACGAAAGAAACTAACAGTGTTAATCTCAAAGTAATATACCTTCTCATGGTTATTAACTCCTTACGTAACTGTAGAGTGCTTTCTCGGAATATTCTAACTCAAATTTCGTACGAAAACCAGTCCAATTAGCCAAATAGCTATTGAGTCGGCCGACCTCGGCTATTGCAGGAAATTTTCATTGGACACTAAGCCATAACAATATTATAAAAGATAATTGAAAATAGAAGGCTTTTATAAATGAAAGGGGTTGGAAATGGATAAGAACGATTTAACAAGGCGACAATTCATAGCCGCATCGGCAGGCTCGCTCGCGGCTGTTACCTCAGGGACCATTCCTGCCTATGCAAACTTAACCAAAAAAGCCGGCAAGCTGGCAATCCTTGGAGGTAAACCCGTCAGAAAAAACAAGAGCTGGCCTCGCTGGCCGTACTGGGATGAAAATGTTATAGACTCCATAGTGAAAACCACAAAGAGCAGAATATGGTGCAGAATCCAGTCAAGGTCAGGTACTGTGCCCACGCTTGAAAAGAAGTTTGCCGAGCTGATAGGGGCGAAGTACTGCGTGGCCACCGGCTCCGGAACCCAGGCATTGCACACCTGTGTGGAAGCACTTGGAATCGGCCCCGGAGACGAAATCATCACCTCACCCTATACCGACCCGGGGACCATCGCTTCCATTTTATCTGCCAGGGCACTGCCTGTCCTGGCCGATTTGGACCGCGAATCTTATCAGCTCGACCCCGACGACGTAGAGAGAAGAATAACCGAGAACACCAAAGCCATTATGCCCGTGGATATTGGGGGGCAAGCATGCAATATGGACAGGATTATGGAGATAGCTAAAAAACATAATCTCAAGGTGATTGAAGATTCCTGTCAGGCACACCTTGCCGAGTATAAAGGTAAAAGGTTGGGAACTATTGGCGACCTCGGATGTTTCAGCTTTCAGTCCAGCAAGACAATTGCCTGTGGAGAAGGTGGTGCAATTTTAGGAAATGATGAAGAGCTTATGGACAAATGTTATACCGTCCATAACCACGGCACATCCCGCCGGGGACGCACCGAAGTCATCGGGCCGAAATACCGCATGAACGAATTTGAGGCGGCCGTCTTACTGGGCCAGTTGCCCGGTGTGCATGAACGCTTCGCCCGCCGTAATGCCAACGCCGCTCATCTGACCTACAGGCTAAAAAATTTCCCGGGAATCACTCCCCAAAAGCTATACGAAGGTACCACCAACGGCTCTTTCTATCTCTTCCCGATGACATATCACAAGGAATACTTCAACGATGCGGACCGCAGTAAGTTTCTCAAGGCCCTCCGGGCCGAAGGTATCAGTCTCAGCCCATATATAGCCCAGGGATTACATAAGGAGCCGTGGGTAGAGCACATATTGAGCTCAAAGGTCTATCAGAAGATGTTTTCCAGAAAGAGACTGCGGGAATACCGCGAGCAGAACAGATGTCCCAACTGCGATAAGGTTTGTCAGGAGATGGCCATGATTTGGGCCTCAGGCCCCCTGCTCGGCACCAAAGAGGATATGGACGATGTCGCCGATGCCATCCTGAAAGTCTATGAAAACAGGGACAAACTGAGTTCGATATAACCAGAAAAAACGTCAGCAATGAAACTGGAATCGGATACTCGATGCTGGATGCTCGTAGAAGACTAAAATCGAGTATCGAGTATCGAGAATCGAGAATTGCGGGGCCGATGCCCTTGAGGCGGGAAACGCCAAAATGGTTCGACGGGCTCACCATCCCGAGCAGTGGTTCGACAAGCTCACCATCCTGAGCGAAGTCGAAGGAAGTCGAGGGATTGCCCAACTATGTTCAGGAGGTACTTATGGACTATACTTGTCATGATATTGCACAAATGATTGACCACTCGCTGCTGCGACCTGAGCTGACAGAAGAAGATGTTCGCAAAGGTTGTCAGATTGCAAAAAAGTATAAGGTTGCCACGGTCTGCTGCCGTCCTTCTGAAGTTACATTAGTCAAACAGTTACTTCAGGATTCAGATGTCAAGACAACCACTGTTGTCGGCTTTCCGCACGGCTATAACAAGACCGAGACGAAAGTATTCGAAGCCGAGCAGGCCATCAAAGACGGCGCTGTCGAGGTGGATATGGTGATTAATATTGGAAGACTTCGCAGCGGCGACTACGACTACGTCAAGAAGGACATCCAGGCGGTTGTTGAGGTGGCCCACTCCCGACAAGTCGGGGTAGTGGTCAAGGTGATTTTCGAGAATTACTACCTTACCGATGAGCAAAAGAAGGTTGCCTGCCGGCTCTCAGAAGAAGCCGGGGCCGATTTTGTCAAGACCTCAACAGGTTTCGCAGACGGCGGTGCAACACTCGAAGACCTGCGGCTTATGCGGGAAAACGTCTCAGAAAAGGTACAGGTAAAAGCCGCCGGTGGTGTGCGTGACCTGGAAGCGGTTCTAAAAGTCAGGGAAATCGGCTGTACGAGATTCGGAGCAACTCGGACGGAAACTATTATGGAGGAATGTTATAAGAGAAGTGGCCGGAAGTAGGATGTTAAATTCTAATCAAATAAGTTTAGAGTGCCTAAAGTGTAAAGTGCCTAAAGTCAAGAGGAACGAATAATGAACACTCAACAAGGAATATCGAATGTAGAACTAATCTATTTTCCTTCATCATTTCCAGCACCAATTTCCCTGGATAAATTAAATTGGTGCTGGATTCGATATTGGATATTCTTTTTTGTCACTTTAGCTCACTTTAGCTCACTTTAGGCACTTTAGTTCACTTATTGTTTAGGATTTAGAATTTTCTTTTCTTGGTATGCGTATTGTGGAGGTAAAAATCGTGAAAAATAAATATTATCCAAACTTATTCAGCCCTATTCAGATTGGCAATATGACAATCTCCAACCGGGTTGCAATGGTGCCGACAGACATCAGTTCGGCCAATGCGGACGGCTCTATAAACCCAAGGGTCATCACTTATCATGAGCAAATCGCCAAGGGAGGTTGTGGCTTTATCATTGTCGGTGCTACTACACCTGATAAGTTAACAGGCAGGCCGACAGTAACCTGTGTGGCTGCGGATGAGGACCCTTTGATTCCGGGGCTTGCTCACCTTGCTGAAGCGATGCATCGTTACGGAGCGAAATGCGCCGTCCAGATTCAGCATCCGGGTCGCCAGGCGGCATGGCCCCGCAAGAACCTGATGTCCGCCAGTGACCATGTGCTGGATGTCCCGGGCTCTGCCGGTCATGAGGTCATATATGCCGAGAGTATTGCCCAGGGCAAATCGGTACGTGCTATGACGGTTGAGGAAATATACGACCTGATTGAGAAGTTCGGCGAAGCCGCCTGGCGGGTGCAGCAGGCGGGTTTTGATTCCGTAGAGCTTCATGCCGCACATGGCTACCTCATCGCACAATTTATGAGCCCGTTTGTAAACAAGCGAAATGACCGTTTCGGCGGCAGTTTCATGGGCCGGATGCGCTTCACGATGGAGATCGTCGATCGGATTCAAATGAAATGCGGAAAGGGCTATCCTCTCGGCATTCGCTATTCGGGCGATGAATGGATAGAAGGAGGACGGACGCTCAATGAAACCGTTAGGGTGGCCAAGCTTATGGAAGAAATGGGTTTGGCCTACGTTGATATCAGTGCGGGGATATTTGAGTCGCCCGCAGCAGTAATGGACCCGATGTATTATCCCGAAGGGTGGAATACCTATACTGCTGAGGAAGTCAAAAAGCACGTGAAAATCCCCGTCATCACCAGCCATTCTTTGAGGAATCCGGATTACTGTGAGAAGATATTGGCTGAGGGTAAAGCCGATATGGTCGGCTTTAGCCGACAGTTGATTGCAGACCCATACTGGGCCAACAAGGCCAGGGCCGGCAAGAAGGAAGATATACGACGGTGTATTTCCTGTCTCGTTGGCTGCTGGCAGGAATCGCTGATGATTAGGCGTGACATGCGATGCGCCATCAACCCGGCTGTTGGTGACGAGCGGTTCATACATTTGCAGCCTGCTAAAAAATCCTGCAAGGTTGCGGTCATAGGGGGCGGACCTGCCGGCATGGAAGCGGCCCGCATCTGTGCTTTGCGTGGACACAAAGTTACTGTGTTCGAGAGAACCGGTGAGCTTGGCGGTGCAATGCTGTATTGTTGCACGGTGCCCGGAAAGAACAAAATGCGGTGGTATGCCGATTGGCTCAGGCAGCAGCTCGATAAACTTGGTATCGAAGTGAAATATCGTACTGAGCCAAAGGTTAAGGACTTGAAGGGGTTCGACGTTGTTTTGCTCGCGGCAGGAGGCAGAGTATCAAAGCCCGACATTCCTGGAATCGACCTGCCCTTTGTCACCACGTTTGAAGATGTTCTGCGGTGCAAGAATACGAAGTGTGAGTACTATCCATCTCCAAACAAGGCAAAGCCGGTCGAATGCGGCCAGAACGTGCTGATTTGGGGCGACCACTTCGGCGCCGCCGACACTGCCGAGAGGCTCGGTTGTGCCGGTAAGAAGGTTACGATTGTCACTGAGAATCACGACTTTGCCGAATGGATGGAGCCGTGCCATCGCGATGTAATGCTCAAGCGATTTGCATGCGGCAATGGCGAGGGGCTAAAGAGCAAGACTTACAAATACCCTGTCAGAATTATCCCTGATTCTTCGGTCCTGGATATCAAGAAAGGCGGTAAGGTCGTTATCGTCAGTAGTACCTTTGAACGCTTTGAAGTGAAGGTTGACACGGTCGTCCTTGCCAAAGTCGAATCTAATGACGGTGCCTATGAGGGCCTTCTGAAGGCAGGTCTCACGGTGGTCAAGGTCGGCGATGCGAAGAAAGTCAGAAACATACGGGGAGCGGTAACAGATGGTGCGAATGTTTCGCTTACAATCGAAGAAGGCGTAACGCTAAACGCCAACAACGAGCTTATCTCGAATCTACCGACCGGCATTGATTTGTCATAACGCCGAAATAAATTTGAAATTTGAAATTAAGGCTTAGAGATATGAAAAGAATTAAGGTCGGTGTCATAGGCACGGGTTTCATTGGCCCGGCTCACATCGAGGCGTTAAGGCGTTTGGGCAATATCGACGTTGTCGCTTTGGCAGAATGCTCCGACGACGTTGCCAGGTCAAAGGCCGAAACGCTCGGCATTGAACAGTGTTACGGCGATTACAGAGAGCTTTTGAAAGACGGCCAGGTCCAATCTGTTCACATCTGCTCACCGAATTACCTGCATTACGAAATGGCTAAAGCGGCCCTGGAGGCAGGCAAGCACGTTATTTGCGAAAAGCCTCTTGCAATCAGTGTAGCTGAGGCTCAGGAACTCGTCGAGCTGGCGGATAAGAAAGGCCTTGTGAATGCTGTCAACTTTAATATCCGTTACTACCCGCTAATGAGGCAGCTTCGATTGATGGTTGAGAAAGGGGACATGGGCGAGATATTTGCCGTTCAAGGCTCTTATTTGCAGGACTGGCTCTTCCACCCAACAGATTACAACTGGCGGCTGGAGCCGGACCAATCCGGACAGTCCAGGGCCATTGCCGATATCGGTTCTCACTGGATGGACCTCATCGAATTTGTAACGGGCCTGAAGATTCAGGAGGTCTGCGCCGATTTCGCGACCTTTCACAAAGTCAGAAAAAAGCCGTTAAGGCCGGTCGAAACCTATGCCGGCAAGGTACTGAAGCCGGAAGACTATCAGGACATACCCATAAATACTGAGGATTATGCAACCGTGCTTTTTAGGTTTGAGAATGATGGCCGGGGTGTAATGACTGTCAACCAGGTTGCTGCGGGAAGAAAGAACAGGCTCAGTTTCGAAATAGACGGCTCAAAACAGGCCGTTGCATGGGAATCCGAGGCGCCGAATCAAATCTGGATTGGCAGGCGCGATGGCAATAATGAAATTATGATGCGCGACCCGTCTCTGGTTTATCCTGAATGTCGTGGGCTGATTGACTATCCGGGCGGCCATAACGAAGGATTCCCGGACACGTTCAAGCAACTGTTCAAGGAAGTGTATGCTTACATATCCGGTGAGCAGTCTGCTCGCGATTGTTTCCCAACATTTCAAGATGGACTTCGCGAAATAGTTCTTTGTGAGACAATTATGGATAGTAATAAAAATAGAACTTGGGCTAAGGTCAAATAGTAGGAGCGATATAAGATGATTAAGCTTGGTTTTGTAAGTGCGGTCTTAGCGGATCAGACATTCGAGAAGGTAATATCTTTTGCGGCCCAGACAGGATACTCATGCGTCGAGATTATGTGCTGGCCTGTGGGAAAGGCAGAGAGGCGCTACGCCGGAGTTACGCACATTGACGTGGCGGACCTTTCAAAGAAGAAAATAGATGAAATTCACGATACTCTTGAGCGAAAGAATGTCACTATCTCGGGCCTTGGGTATTA
>JAUWBX010000388.1 GCA_030609625.1 Phycisphaerae bacterium | reverse complement strand
GGTCGGTGAGTGCATAGACATTCATAAACCAGGCCTTGTAGAGGTCTCTGCTGCGCCAGTGTGTATTCATATTGAGCGAAAGCCGGCCCGCCTGGTTTGCTACTAACCGGCACCATACCCTCTGAAGGCAGGGCGGGTCATCTGTTACCGGGTCTGCCGACGGCATCCAGGTTATCGCCTGAGCCCTGCGGCTGTGACCGGCCTGCGAGAGGTAATCGATAATATACTGAATCTGGTCCACCTTCCTGAACGGCTTCGGCGAATCAGCGTTTCGTATATCTTCCACCGGACAATACGAAAACAAACGTTCGTGATACGTATAGGTCCACTTACCCGCAGCAGGGTCAATCCAATGGTCGTGGATGCCGCTGACTACTTCCTGCCGATACGATTCAAGCTCCTCAGGCCCACCCGGGAAGTTCTTGTGAATCCTCGGCTCACAGAAGGGGTCGGTAATGGTAACCATAACGGTTGCATCTTTGCTCGGCGGGTCTTCGGGCTTATCGTATTGAGTTTTAACTTCAAAGCCCTTGTCCCAAACTGCCAAGACAGCTTTCTCCCAAGCTTCCGGCAGACAATCAGCGATTATCGAAATTACAGGCATATTGGCAACTGATGTGGTACTGCTCATTTATGTATTCCTCCACGAATCTTTTCGATTTATCCTTATTTCAAATTCCCAAGGTCAATTTCTTCTTTGGTTATATTGTACATTTTGTGGTACCGCTCCGGCAAATCGGCAAGTGCTCTTTTGGCGTAGAAGGCGTATTCGCTCTCCGGCCACCTCCGGATAATGTCGCGGCAGGTTTTGACCATCTGCCCATAACCCATAACCGGCAGCCTTCCCATTTTCCGCTGGTTCTTAACCCACTCCCACAGTTGTTGCGCTTGGATGTCCTCTATCTCGTTGAGCTTCTTAAATTCGGGCTTCGGCGGCGCAACCGGCGTGGTCTGCTGCACCGAAGGGCTTATGGCCGGTGACTCTTTATACTGCGGCTCGGCAGTTAATTCATTCTCGTCCTCTTCCCACTGGTCATATACAGTCTTTTCCCTCGGTTCCGGTTCTCGTTTACGAGCTTGCCTGGGTTCAGAGGACGTAAGAACAGTTATCCCGACGATCGCGACCACAACAAGAACCGCAAACCCTGCTATTTTCAGCCAGAACGTATTCATAATTATCCTACCCCTCTCTGACAATGATTATTGATTATTGGTTATTTGTTATTTATAATCAATTTTAGCGTTTTATTTTATCAATAGTCAATAGTAAATAGTGAATAGTAATTTTTTATGTTCACAGGGCTTATAGAAACAATTTGTACGGTAAGGTCGGTTCGTCAGAGCGAAAGCGCAATGCTGCTGAGCATAGATTTAGGCGAACTGGCCGACGACGGCAGAATCGGCGATAGTATAGCCATAAACGGGGTTTGTCTGACTATTGCTAAGCTCGAAGGCAGGATTGCAACTTTTGACCTAAGCGGCGAAACGTTGGCAAAATCAACTTTAGGCAAATTAAAGCCCTCATCGCAGGTCAACGTCGAACGTGCTATCAAAGCCGGCGACCGGTTCGGCGGACATTTCGTCCAGGGCCATATAGACGGTACGGCAACAATAAAAGCAATCGACAAACGCGGCCAATTTGCCGATATGAAATTTGCTACCGGGACCGAATTGCTCGAGGCGATGGTCGTCAAAGGCTCGGTCGCCGTGGACGGGATTTCCTTGACGATAGCCGGTATCGACCAGAACAGTTTCACCGTCGTTCTGATACCCGAAACGCTGAACAAAACTACCCTCAGTAGAGTAAAGATTGGTGATGAGGTTAATATAGAAACTGATATAATTGTAAAGACAATAAAAAAGCAGCTTGAGAAGATTTTGCCACAGAAGCAGCCGCTAACAGCCGAAAAACTAAAGGAATTGGGCTTCTAAACAGCGCGTAGTAGATAGTAGAAACTATTGTTCTGTAACAGTTCAATTGATGAATGTCATTCCTGCGAAAGCAGGAATCCAGATGTATCGAAGGTCTGGATTCCGCATCAAGTGCGGAATGACAATTCCTCAAATCAGATGTGGCAGAAGCCAGGTGCTGCACGCTAAATTCTATATATGAAAACTAACGGCAACAATTCGATAGCTGAGCAGATGGTTATCGGCATAACGATGGGCGATGCCGCCGGTATCGGGCCGGAGATTATCGTCAAGGCGCTGGCTGATGCGAATATTCGGCGGGCTGCGAAATTTATTGTCTTCGGTATGAACGAACAGCTTTGTTACGCCGCCGACGCCGCTGAGATTGAGCCTTTCTGGGGCCGACATCAGCACGAAAAAATCAGTCGCGAGTACCCGTATAAAGTTGTTGTTGCTGATTACGATGAGTATTCTGTTCCGTCCTGGGTTAAAGGCCCGAGCAACTTAGCCGGTGAGGCATCCATAAGGTTTTGCCTTGATGCCATTGACGCTGCGCGTGATGGTATTATAGATGCCGTAGTAACCGCGCCCATCAGCAAGACAGGCTGGAAGCTGGCCGGCGCAGACTGGCCCGGCCACACTGAAATGTTGGCCGCTTGCTGCAAATCCAAACGAAAGGTGATGATGTTTATCGCCGGGCCGTTAAAACTGGCGCTGGCGACAATTCACGAGGCGCTGTTCGAAGTCATGCACAAGTTTACTATCGGCTGTGTCTTCGAGCCGATAGATTTATTGAATGATGCTTTGAAAGAATACTTCGGCATTGACAAGCCCAAGATCGGCGTTGCCGCGTTGAACCCGCACGCCGGCGAGGGCGGCCAATTCGGCGATGAAGAGCGACGCATAATATCGCCTGCTATTTCATTAGCACGACACCAGGACATAAACTGTCTCGGTCCGTTTCCGGCCGACACCCTCTTTTTGCGGGCCGTCCGCGGCGAATTCGACGGCGTCGTCGCAATGTATCACGACCAGGGCATGATTCCTGTAAAGCTGCTCGATTTCGAGCATGCGGTTAATGTAACCATCGGAATACCGATTATAAGAACATCACCTGCTCACGGAACAGCTTTCGACATCGCAGGTAAAAACATTGCCAACCCAGCCGGTTTGAAATCGGCCATAAGCACAGCAATACAAATGGCCAAAACAAAGAAGGCTCATGAGCTTGCTCACGCCAACACAACGAGCACCTAAAGCCAATGCAGACAAAAAGGCAAATCCAGCAGTTGCTTGTCTCGGCAGGTGTTCGTCCGAACAAACGGCTTGGCCAGCACTTTCTCATCGACCTGAATCTGATGCGACTGCTGGTCGATTCTGCAAATATCAACAATAACGATATTGTGCTGGAGGTCGGCTGCGGCACAGGTTCTCTAACCGGAGCCTTAATTGAAAAAGCCGGTATGGTCATTGCCGTTGAGCTTGACCGGACCCTGGCCGAAATTGCAAAAAGCCGGCTCGAAAACGCAGAAAACATCGAGCTTATCAACACTGATATTCTTGAGAACAAAAACACCCTCAGCCATACTGTTACAAACGCACTGGAGTCGGCTCGTAAGAAATATCATGGCCGAATC
>JAUWBX010000118.1 GCA_030609625.1 Phycisphaerae bacterium | reverse complement strand
GATATTTTTGAGGGTACTTGTGACGTTGTTACCTGCGAAGGTTTTGTCGGTAACGTGATTCTAAAACTTACCGAAGGTCTTGTTGATGGTCTGTTTAGGGCGATAAAGTACGAGCTTATAGAGGAGAAACCTCGGCTTGCTATGGAGTTTAAGCCCGTGGTAACAAGAGTCTATAAGAAATACGACTATAATACCTATGGCGGCGCGCCTTTGTTAGGCGTTAACGGCACAGCGCTAATATGTCACGGCTCAAGCCAGAGTAGAACCATAAAAAATGCGATTTTGGCCTCCAAAAGTTTCTACACAGAAAAAATAAACGACAAGATAATTGAATGTCTTTCGGGAACTTGCGTAAGGACCACTGATGAATAAGCTGATTAACGGCCAGCTCCCCCCCTACCATGCAGTCATCACTGGTTATGGTTCATTTGTGCCGGCGAAAACACTAACAAATGAAGAGCTTGCAAAGATGGTGGATACATCAGACGAATGGATTACCACGCGGACCGGTATCAAGGTTCGACATATCACTACCGACAATGAAAGCACGGCATTTTTGGCCACGGAAGCGGCGAAAAGAGCTTTGGTCGAAGCAAACCTTGACGCCGGCGATGTCGAAATTATTATTGTGGCTACTATTACGCCGGAGATGGTCTTTCCATCGACGGCGTCATTTGTGCAGAAAAACCTGGGGGCAAAGAAAGCATGGGTGTTCGATTTGGCCGCTGCCTGCAGCGGTTTTGTGTATGGTCTGTCCATTGCGCAGCAGTTTATAGAAAGCGGCCGATTTAAAAATGCCCTCGTAATAGGTGCCGAAACTTTGACTAAGATTGCCGACTGGACCGACCGGACAAGCTGTGTCCTTTTCGGAGATGGGGCCGGTGCGGTGGTGCTTGAGCAAAGTAATGGCAGACGCGGGAGTATTTTATACAGCACTATGCACTCAGATGGAGAACGCTGGGAAGCATTGAACTGCCAGGCGTACGGTTCTCGCTACCCGTCGGCCAAACCGTTGGACAACCCCAAAAAAATCTATATGCAAATCAGCGGCAGAGAGGTCTATCAGCAGGCTATTCGGCGAATCGTTGAAACGGTTAACCACTGCTTGGACCATTGTGATTTGACCCTTGATGATATTGCGATGCTCATTTCACACCAGATGAATGCAAGAATTATTGAGTCTGTAGCAAAGCGATTAAACCTGCCGGATGAAAAGGTCTTTTTAAATATCAACGAGTACGGAAATACCTCAGCGGCCTCGGTGCCCATTGCCTTTGATGAGTGCGTCAGGAAGGGAAAAATAAAACGAGGGGATATTGTCGTTTTAGTCGCCTTCGGTGCAGGGTTGACCTGGGGAGCAAATATAATTGAGTTTTAAGCTTCCCGAATGGAATATTTTGTCTTATACTGCGAGCAAATCCGGGTTTTCGGCTCTCTGTAAGGCACGGGAAGCTAAAATAATAACATAAGTGACTGAAAGAGCGCAACAATATATGAATCTTAACAAAATGCCGGCACTTCGTATAGGTGCCCTGGAAGTTGAAATACCAATTGTCCAGGGAGGGATGGGCGTCGGCATTTCCTTATCAAGTTTAACCTCAGCCGTTGCAAACGCCGGCGGTATTGGAGTTATTGCCACCCCGGGAATCGGTCAGTTTGAACCCGATCACGACACAAATCCCAGAGAAGCAAACAAAAGGGCCTTGCAATACGAAATAAGAAAGGCAAAGGCCAAGACAGGCGGGATTATCGGTGTAAATGTAATGGTGGCACTTTCAAATTTTGACGACCTTGTACAATGTTCTGTGGATGAAGGGGTGAATGTGCTCTTTCTTGGTGCAGGACTTCCATTAGGGCTTCCTAAGACACTACCGCTCGACAGGCTGGGTGAGCTCGCTACGAAGTTTGTCCCTATAGTGTCTTCCGCCAGGGCGGCTAAGTTGGTATTTAGAGCCTGGCAGAAACGATACGCCCACGTGCCTGACGCCGTGGTTGTAGAGGGTCCATTAGCCGGGGGGCATCTCGGCTTCAGAAAAGACCATATCGATAATCCTGACTATACGCTGGAGAAAATACTGCCGGAAGTGATCACTGTCGTAAAGTCTTATGAAGAGCAATTCAACAAAAGTATTCCGGTCATCGCCGCTGGGGGAATATACACAGGTGCTGATATTCACAGATTTATGGAGTTAGGAGCACAGGGGGTCCAGATGGGTACCAGGTTTGTTGCAACTTATGAGTGTGATGCCTCCATGGAATTCAAAGAGGCGTATCTGAACTGTAAAAAAGAGGATATTGTCATAATTGACAGCCCCGTTGGATTGCCTGGACGGGCCATACGGAATAAGTTTCTTGAGCAGGTAGCGTTAGGCGTTAAAAAAACTTTCAAATGCCCCTGGAAGTGCCTGAAAAGTTGTGATTTTAAGAATGCGCCATATTGCATTGCTCTTGCATTAACCAATGCCAAAAAAGGAGACCTTGAAGAAGGATTTGCTTTCGCGGGAACTAATGCCTATAGAGTAGATAAAATCATTTCCGTTAAAGAGCTTATTGGGACGTTGGTTGAAGAATATATGGCCGCAGCAATGCAGCGTTCAACGAAAGCCGAATCGCTGACATAAACGGTTAGGCAAATCTTGAAGGCCGGAAAAAAGGAACTCGAAATGAATATCTATGTGGGGAATTTGTCACGTGAGACAATCAAAGACAGCTTTTTTATTTCCGGGACAGGGTGCTCAGGTTGTAGGGATGGGCGCCGAAATCGCACGGTCGTTTCCGGTTGCGGCAGAAGTTTTTGAAAAAGCGAATGATATCGTCGGATTTGACTTGAGCAGAGTTTGCTTTGAAGGCCCTGTAGAACAGTTAAACAGCACAACGATTTCGCAGCCTGCGATTTTTGTAACGTCAGCGGCCATATTGGAGGTTCTCAGGACAAATCCTGCCACAAGTACTATAAGTGCGGATGTAACAGCAGGTCTTAGCCTTGGCGAATATACCGCCCTCTATGCCGCTGGGCTGATTAGTTTTAAGGATGGACTTATCCTTGTGCAGAAGCGCGGCCAGGCAATGCAGGCGGCGGCTGATGTCACTGATGGGGCGATGGTCAGCATTATCGGCCTTGATGAAGAAAATGTCCGTCAGCTTTGTGCCGAGGCCGCCAAAGGCGAATTGCTTGTGCCCGTTAATTTCAACTGCCCGGGACAGGTTGTAGTAAGCGGCAGCAAATCAGCTTGCAAACGAGCTGAACAGTTGGCTGAAAAGTATGGCGCTATAAAAGCTGTGCCGTTAGAGGTGGCAGGCGCTTTTCATACGGAAATGATGTCCAGTGCGGCCGAGGTCCTTAAAGAAACGTTGTCTAATTGTGAGATTTCAGAACCGTCAGAAATCAAGACTATTGCCAATATCAACGCCGAATATTACGAATCAAGCCAGAAAGTCGCAGAGGGCTTGATAAAGCAGTTGACTTGCCCTATTCTCTGGCAAAAATGTATGGAACGACTTTTGGCTGATGGAGTTGAAATGTTTTATGAGATTGGGCCAGGCAGGGTTTTGACGGCACTTTGCCGAAGAATCAACAGAAAAATAAAGGTTGTCAATGTAAGCACTCTGCAAGCGATAGAGAAATTGTTAGAGCAAACGCAGTGCTAAACGCAGTGCTAAACGCAGGACTAAGAAACTATCTCAAAACATAATTTGTCATTCTGAGCGCAGCGAAGAATCTCTTATTCGTTGCCGTTCAGACCCTTCGCTTCGCTCAGAGCCTGCCCTGAGCCTGTCGAAGGGGTTACAGTTTTGTGATAGTTACTAAATATTTCAATTTTATTTGAGAATTTCATTCGGAGATTTTAAGGATGTCGGAAAAAAGACTGGCTGTTGTAACCGGTGCCGCCAGAGGGATAGGCCGGGCGATTGTTCTTGAATTGCTCAAGCAGGGCCGAATCGTGGCCGGGCTGGATATAAATGCCGAGCAGCTTAGCGAGCTTGAGGACGTTGTAAAAGAGGCCGGTTTTACGGTCATAACTAAATGTGTGGATATAACCAAAACGGATGAATTGACAGAAGTGCTCAAGTCCCTCGCTGCTGAGTACGACGGCATAGGGATTCTGGTTAATAATGCCGGCATTACTCGTGATAAACTGATGATGCAAATGAAAGAAGAGGATTTTGACAAGGTCATCAATGTCAACCTTCGTGCCGCTTTTATAGCAACTACCTTTGTCATCAGGTCAATGGTCAGAAACAAATTCGGCCGGATAATAAACTTAAGCTCCGTTGCGGCAATAATGGGACAGGCCGGCTCAAGCAACTATGCGGCCAGCAAGGCTGGGCTTATCGGCATGACAAAGTCGGTCGCACGGGAAGTCGGCAAAAAAAATATTACTGCAAATTGCATCGCTCCGGGATTTATTATGACCGAAATGACAGAAGTGCTCTCGGATGCGGTTAAAGACGCTGCAAAGCAGTTTATTCCGGTGCGGCGGTTCGGTAAAGTCGAAGATGTTGCCAGGGCGGTCGCTTTTCTCGCCAGCGATGAGGCCGGCTATATCACCGGCCAGGTCCTCTGCGTGGACGGCGGTATGGCAATGTAAAAAAAAATAAAAAAATGTTTGTAGATAGCCATTTTTGTATGTAATATACCCGCCGATAAATAATAAATACAATTGGCTGTTAGTAGCAGCTATTGTTAATGGAGTTCTATCGGAAGGTTACGATAATAAGTTCCTGATTTAATTAGAGAGGAAAACAAGTGAGTGCTGATGAAGTAGATATTCAAGCAATTGAGGATAAAGTAATCGATATAATAAGTGAGCAGATGGGCGCGGACAAGGCTGAAATAACACGTGAGACCTCGTTTATTAGCGACTTGAATGCCGACTCATTGGATACGGTTGAGCTTGTTATGGAGTTTGAGGACGAGTTTGACATGAGCATTCCGGACGAGGAGGCCGAGAAGATACAGACAGTCGGCGCCGCAATCCACTACATCGTCAATATTGTACAATCCAAGAGCCAAGGGTAGCGAACAAGTTTAGTATGACTAAACGGCGAGTTGTTATTACGGGCTTAGGTTGTGTAACCGCCTTAGCCGAGTCCGCTGATGAACTCTTCGCTGCGCTGTGCGAGGGTAAAAGCGGCATTTCTACTATCGAATCATTCGATACCGGTGCATACCCGGTACGGTTCGGTGGCGAAGTAAAAAACTTCGATGTAACCAAATACGTCGACAAGCGCCAGAGCAAGCGAATGGACCGCTTCACTCAGTTTGCCATGGCCGCAGCAAGTCAGGCGTTGAATGACAGCGGCCTTGATTTCTCGAAAGAAGATGTCTTGCGTGCCGGTGTCATCGTAGGCACGGGCATAGGCGGAATTAAGGAGATAGAAGATCAACACCTGAAAATCCTGGAGAAAGGCCCGAGTAAGGTTTCTCCCTTTGGCGTTGTGCGGCTTATGGCCAACGCCGCCAGTGGCAACATCGCAATTCGTTACGGCGTGCGGGGGCCCACTTTTTGTGTTGTAAGCGCCTGTGCATCGGGGACTCACGCTATTGGAGAAGCTTTTCTTAACGTCGTCGGCGGACGAAGTGACATTATGATAACCGGCGGTGCCGAAGCCGCTCTGACTCCGATAGGATTGGCGTCATTTTGTGCTGCCAGGTCGCTGAGCACGCGAAACGACAACCCGCAGGCTGCTTCGAGACCGTTCGACAGAGACAGAGACGGATTTGTCCTTTCTGAGGGGGCCGGTATTCTGATTCTTGAAGAGGAAAGCCACGCCAAAAAACGCGGCGCGCATATCTATGCCGAGCTTCTTGGTTATGGTGCAACCAACGATAGCTATCACATTACTGCCCCTCTGCCTGATGGCGACGGCGCTGCAGCAACGATGAAGCTGGCACTGGCCGATGCTAACCTGGCACCGGAAAAGATAGACTATATCAACGCACATGGGACAGCTACCGAGTTGAACGATGTAGCTGAAAGCGCTGCTATCAAGAAAATTTTCGGCGAGTACGCATACAAAATACCCGTCACCTCCACAAAGGGTTCTCTCGGACACCTGCTCGGTGCCAGCGGTGCCGTTGAGCTAATCGTATGTGTAAAAGTGATTAACGAATCGGTCATCCCCCCCACCATCAATCTGGAGAATCAGGATGAACGGTGTGATCTAAAGATGGATTTTGTACCTCTGACAGCTCGCCAGGCGAAGGTCAATATCGCTTTGAGCAGCTCCTTCGGTTTCGGTGGCCATAACGCCTGCCTGGTCGCGGGAAAAGTTTAGCCCCGCCACCTGCTTGCCCTCCGTAGTATTAACGAAGGATGGGTGGGCGGGGTTGTCTTTGTATATAGCCCCGCAAGCTTGCCCTCGAAAGTCGTAGTCGGGGGTTATTGCGGGCTCCTTGTTTAGCCGTCGTCGGCAAGCCTGCCTTGAGCTTGTCGAAGGGACGACGCCCCAATTCTTGCCTCGCACAAAATAAGACCCTGCCGCCGTGTCCCGCACGAATTGAGTGAGAACTCACGTCTAATTAGTTCCTGTTGCGGAAACAGTATTTGTCATTCC
>JAUWBX010000293.1 GCA_030609625.1 Phycisphaerae bacterium | reverse complement strand
AATGCGGCAGATAGTGCTGTTGTTCATCACTTGATACCAAATGGCGATGATAAGACAAGAGGCATCTTAGTAGCGGCGACGAATGCGATGATAAAAAGCAAGGTACAACTCACTAAAGAAGCCGCTCTCAAGTGCGTTCTGATGGATGTTGACGGATTGGCGCTTTTGAACTGCTTCAATGGCCTGACCGACGAATCTGACCCAGCAGCGCTGGGTTCTGAACAAAACCCGCCGTTGGCGGGGTCCACAACAGCTATCCTGAACGTTGGCGGCTCCGGCACAACTGTGGCAATTATGGGTGGTAACGGCCGGCCGTTCGTTCGCGACATGACCTTTGGCGGTGATAATATTATAAAGCAGATTGCGGCTGATAAAGCTATGTCAACGGAAGACATCAAGGGGATTTTGTTGGGCGATTCGACGGCAGCTCAGATGAAGCTTCATAATAATTTTGAAAAAGCCTGTCAGAAACTGATAGTCGATGTTTCCGAAACGTTGCGATATTATGCCGCCCAGAAGCAATCGACGCCTGTTGAGAAGATATTTGTTTGCGGCGGCTTTGCTCTTGTCCGAGGTTTTGTTGAGTTATTGAACAGCCGGCTCAGCGTTGAAGCGGTCTTGTGGAATCCGTTCGAGAAAATACGCTGCGATGCACCTCAGCAGTTCGGAGATATTTTCGACAAGAGAGGCCCTGCACTGGCAGTGGCAGCCGGCCTTGCTATGAGGTCCGTCTGAAGTAGCGTGCTCGATGCTGGATACTCGTAAAAAAAAGTGAGAATCGGGTATTTAGAATCGGGTATCGAGAATCAAGTATCTCCGCAGTCCCGAAAGGGACGCCTTGCGGCGGACACCTTGCGGTGGAGAATCGAAATTATGTTTACGATAGATTTGTTAAAGGGACAGGGCGTCCCAATGAAGAGCAGCCCCGGAGGCATAGCTATTGCTGCGGTAACCGTTGCAGTACCCTTTATCGTCGCAATAATAATGTTCGGCTTCTATCTGGGCAACAAAACAACTGCCTCAGTAAAGAAGCAGGAAGTGGCCAGATGCCAGGCAGAGATTGACAAATTATCGGGCGCTGTGGAGCTGCAGGAATCATTAGAGAAAGAGAAAATCGTTTACGGCGATTGCCTGTTGGAAGTTAAGTCTTCTATCGGCAGATATATCCAGTGGTCGCCTGTGCTGGTGACACTGGTAGAGAATATGCCGAACTCGGTGGTGTTGACCGCCCTTGAGGTAAGACAGGATTCTGTAAGAAAAAAGGTTCCCAAAAAAGATAACCCACAAGAAATGATTGAAGCCAATGTCCCGATAAAAATATTGCGGATGAGTGTTAGCGGCAGTCCTCAATACGACTGTAACAAAGATGTCAGGGATTTCCAGGACCGTCTTCACTCTTCAGCTTTCCTCGGACCCAAGCTTGAGAACATCGTAGTTTCGCGGGAATCTGAGACGCTTGAAGGCCGGGATGTTGCCTCCTACGAGATAAACTGTGTCTTTAAGGCGAGGTTGTAAAATGACTTTTATCAAGACCCATAAAAAATATCTTACGACAGCGGGGCTGATATGGGCAGCTTGCTTTGTAGTGTTCCTGATTGCCTATATGCTCGTGTTAGACCCCCAAAAGAACTACAAAAAACGCACCGAAAACAAGCTCGCCGAGAAGAAACAGGTGTACGAGTCTGCACTAAGAGCAGCGCAAAAAGAAACCAAAATCCGGTTGAATGAACAAATCGAGCGTTTGCGAAGCAGGCTGAAGGATTTCGTTATTGATTTCGAGGATTCAGCTAATTTGACGTTTGACATAAGTCAAATTGCCAACGAGAAGAAGGTTGCTTCGTTCAGCAGTAAAGTCAAAAAAAGCGGAGGACCCTCAACAATACCTGATTGTAAGTACATTTGCGAGAACCACATTGTTGTCAGCTTTATTGGAGGTTTTAATCAGTTTGCTACATTTCTGAATGCCCTGGAGAGACACCGGCCGGTCATCTTTGTGGACAAATTCGCAATAACTCATTCGGGTCAGGACAATTCAGTCTATAAAGTAACTTTGAATGTGGCGGCTTTAGTCAAAAAACAGCAGTCCGAAAGACTCCTTTCAGAGGACAGTAAAACTAACGATAAACGCCCGGCGCAAGTTTATGGCACGAAAATATGAGAATAATAACAATAGCAAATCAAAAAGGTGGGTGCGGCAAAACAACTACAGCGGTGAACCTCGCGGTTGCCCTTGCTGAGAAAAGCAAGAGGACGCTGATAGTTGACCTCGACCCACAAGGTCACAGCACGATAGGCCTCGGCTGTAACCCTGATGAGCTGACTGTGAGTATTTATGATGCTCTGTCGAAGTCTCAAATTCCAATCTCCGAAGTTATAGTGAGCACGAAAGTCGAGCGGCTTGATATGGCTCCAAGTAATGTTCTGCTTTCAGGTGCCGAGATTGAACTGGCCAGCATGGTTGGTAGAGAATTCGTCCTGGCTGAAAGGCTCAAAACAGTAGAGGACAAATATGATATATGTGTTATCGACTGCCCGCCGTCGCTTGGTCTCTTGACCCTCAACGCACTCGTTGCCAGCACCGATGTCGTCGTGCCTGTTCAGGTGCATTACTATGCGATGGAAGGACTAAAACAACTATTCGAGACGGTGAACATTATCGGAGAGCATTTGCGCCCCTGCAATGTAAAAATCTTAGGCTTATTGTTGACTTTTGTGGACAAAACGACCCTGCTCAGCAAGCAGACTCAAAAGCAAATGCGGGAATATTTCGGCGATTTGGTGTTTGATACGGTTATTCACAAATGCGTAAGGCTGGCTGAAGCCCCCAGTGCTGGTGAGCCGATCTTCACCTATGCGCCCGAAAGCCGGTCGGCGGCTGAATACAGGGCTTTGGCCGAGGAGGTAATCAATGGCAAAGCTTCGGCTGAGCAGATAATCGATGCCCAGGCTTTAGTCAGGAGATAATAATCAATGTCAGAGCAGGAAAGGGATAAGGCAGGACTCCACAAGGAAATCTCATCGATTTTCAAGGGAGTACCGATTCCACAAACCGACGGTGGCCAGGAGCCTTCCGGTACCCCTGCCCCAGAGCACACCGGTTACACGGAGCCAGAACCGCCGACTCCAGAGCCGGAGAAGCCCTGCGACGCACCTGCCCAGGAGCGCACCGGCTATACAGAGCCAAAACCGCCGACTCCGGAGCCGCAGAAGCCCAAGGCCCCAAAGCCCTATCAATCCATGCAATCATTACCCAAATCTACTGGTGCCCGACAACCTAAAGCTGGTATTGACGATATTAAAAAAAACGTTTCCCAGAAACGTACTACTGTAAAAACTGTAAAAATCAGCAGCCAAACCTCCTGGCAGCAGATAACAAACAAGCTGTTTGCACCAAAACCAGGCGCCAGTACCACAAAGCAAAAGGCAATGGTGGTAACGATGCCGCTGCTCTTTATCGTTTTAATTTTTATGCTGCTCAAAGGAGGCGTCTTTGGCACAAGTGTGCATAACAAAAAAGCGTCTGTGGAAAACAACGCGTCCAGCGTTGTCACTGCTGATTTTAATACTAAAATCGACTGGGAGATTCCGGCGCCATATCCGACAACGCTTCGCGACCCTATGCGATTAGGCCCGGCAGCAACTGCTCAGACCGGAACCGAGCCCAGAACATTCGTAAAACTAATCGTAAAAGGCATTCTCTATACCGAGGACAGCCGCTCGGCAGTTATTGGCAATCACATAGTGCACGAAGGTGAAGAAATACTGGGTGTAACCGTTGTAAAAATAAGTAAAGATAGCGTCGAGTTCGAAATGAACGGGAAAAAATGGACACAAAAGGTCCGATGATAAAAGCGGTCCCGGTATATCGGGATATAAGTAGTATTACAGTTAATCTAAAATCTGAAATTTCAACTTTCAAATTTCAAATTTGAAAAGGAGCTATTATGAAAAGTTTTATGATAAAATATGGGGTATTAAGGTTTTTGATGGTTTTTGCAGTTGTTTGTCTTGGCTGGGCTATCGCCGCAGCAGGGACAGGCAATGAGGATTCAGAGGAAAAAGCGGGTTTGACAGACATTGAGCAGCGGATGCGTAAAAGGATAAGTATCGATGTTAATGAGGTGCCTATCGATACGGTAATAAGACAATTAGTTGAGCAGGCAGACCTGGACATTATCCAAAGCCCCAAGGTCATCGGAAATGTAACCGTTACGCTTACAGATGTGCCGCTCGAAGAGGCACTGAGCAGTATTCTTACGGTACACGACTGCACCTACATACTGACCGAGAATATAATGAGAATAATAACCTCTGAAGAAATGGTCACAAAAGCCGAACCAATTCTGACTAAAACTTATGAAATTGTCTATGCAGATGCG
>JAUWBX010000006.1 GCA_030609625.1 Phycisphaerae bacterium | reverse complement strand
TGTCGTGCTCATCCCGGTTGTTCCACACGTACCATTGTGCATCACTGAAGCTATTGGGGTCCGGAAAATCAGCAAGGCTCGGGTCAGCCGTTAATATATGCAGGTTTCTCGCAAGCACTCGCTTGGTTCTGTCCTGAACCTGTGCTTTAAAATCGCCCCTCTTAGCAAGCATATAACAGATTCTTGCGGTATTACCGCGAATAAACGGGTTAGTACCATAAGATTGAAAATCACCATCAGCAAAAAAGATTATCCGATCAAATCTCTCATACGATTGAGGGTCGTTCGGGTTAGTGTTAGGTTTTTGCGCCGCTACCCACACTACGAAAATTTCCCCGTCCTTCCGGAGGCCTTTGAAGTCGGTGTTGAGCTGATTTGTAATGGCCCGCAGCTTCTGCATAATTTCGGCATTTGCGATTGCTGTGCGATAAGCTCCAATGCTGACTTTGAAAATCACGTTCGCAAAGGACAGAACTACAGCCAAAATCCCGATAGCTACCAGAAGCTCAATTAACGTAAAGGCTTTATTAGTTCGTAGTTTGTAGTTCATAGTTCATTGATTTATAGATCGCTTTAAACCGCTTAACATCTTTGATAAATCGGTTAGCTCACTTTTCAAATCTGCGAATTTGCCATCATCTATATAACATTGTTTAACTGATATTTGTATGTGACTAAATAGTTTCTGTTGCGGAAACAGTACTTGTCATTCCCGTGGAGGCGGGAATCCATCTTTTTCGCTCTGGACCCCTGCTCCCCGCTTTCGCGGGGACAAGTTTACCCCTGCGGAGGCAGGGGCAGGGGTGACATTGTTGGTTTTTGTTTTCCACAACAGGTACTAACTAAATCAATCGCTTTATCGCAAACATCGAGATTTTCAAAATTAAATCCCATTGCATTCTCGTTCTATGAACAACGAACTAAAAACTCTTTGGTTAGAATCTGATTACTTTCTGATATATCGCTATACAGGGATATCTTCCGCCGCCGAGAGGTGGTGGAACCACCCACACCGAATTGCTCAGTCCGCCCTGCCAAACCCTGTCGAGCACGATTATGTTAGGAGTATCAGCATCGCGCTGCAGGACTCGATAAAGCCGGCCCGTCTGGTTATCCGCTATGGTACGACCGCCGCTGATAAACATTTCCTCGCCAGGGACATTTATCGTGAGCTTATTTTCATTACCAGCCCCGGGAACAGTTGAAACGCCAACTTCAACCGGAACAGGCCTTTGGGCACCGCCCGGATACGTGCTTCTGTTACCAACTTTTCTGCTGATAAAAACCGTTACCTGCACAAGGCGGTTAGTTGGATTAGAATCCACTTGCCTGCACAACGCAGACCAGTAATACTGCTTCCGGGCCAAGCTATTTGTCGAAGGATATGCAAACTCGTCAACGGCGATGGGATTTAACACTTCGAATGGTGTCAGCTGGTCAACCACTAAATTCGGGTTAGTCAGGCTAACACCGTACAACCTGATTTTTGCGAAAGCCTCGTCGGCTGCTATCGCCGCGATGGTTCGCTCTGTGGCAATGGTGGCAAAATGAATACCGGTGAGGAATGTGCCGCTTATGAAAATCATCCCAATGGCGAGCGTGCCGACGGCTAACAAAACCTCGGTAAGAGAAAAACCAGAATTTTTTAATTTATTGTTCATTGGCCAACTTGTTTTTCAATTCGCCGAGATTATCGTCCCCGTATATGGGTTTATATAGACCAGTTCCAGAGCACTTAAATAATTGAACCTTCCAGTTGCGTTTAATTTGTCAAACCGAGTTTTATCATAGATAGCAAGCCTGTTCCGGCTCAATTCCGCCCCCAAACCAAGCTCAGCATAGTCATCCTGAACGAACATGCCCACCCCGTAATTTGTTATATTATCAGGGGAATTGAAGATACCATCCATTGAGATTTTACCGGAGAGGCCGTTATTGGGCTGGTAAATTCCGTCTCTGTTCCTCATGCGAACATCGCGCATTATCAGCTTGCCGCTCGGCGAGAAAACAATCGAAAAACTGGACGTATCTGTAATGAATATATTCTTTCGGTCCGGCCCAAAATTTTGTGGCTCCGCATCATCAAGGTAGTCCACGCTAAGTGGCTGCTCGCGGAGGTCTTCGGCATCGGTCCAATGCGTACCGTGGTTGATTCTGACCATTAAATCCATTACGCCCAAACTCTCAGGCAGCTTTATTGGCTTGAGACCTTCAACCGCCCGAAAACCAGGGTTCAAACCTGTTCTTTCAAAGTCGTGCACTATGAAGACCATATATTGGTTGCCGGCCAAGTCCTGCTGGAACCGTATGCCGGCGTAGCGCTGTTCCTTCGCAGCGATAGCACGGGCGCTGGACAAAGCGGCGCTTATCATACTCCTTCCGCCGCCCCGAGACTCGAATGACTTAAGAAACACACGTACCGCCGGCAGTCCTAAACCGACAAGCAGCGATATGGTTGCGATAACAACCACCATCTCCGTCAACGTAAAACCGGGTTTAGTTCGTAATTTATGGTTCATAGCAGTGTCGAGAAAACTATTTTTAACCTGCGTCTGTATCCTGTCCTCTGTTCTCTGTCATCTGTTACTTATATCATCGGCAGTGCCGAAAATTTTGTCCGGCCCAGCCGATACCAGCTCCGGGAAATTGTCACCGGCGACATATCTATAATCCAGCACCGTTCCCCACGGGTCATATATCTCCGCCGGCGTGTCAGCAGCTCCGTATTCGTTCTTTACCAGGGAATCGGCGATTTTTTCCAATATCTTTCGAGACTCCGGTATCAAGTGAAGCTCTTTATAAAGATATTCCGAATGCACGAGCACGTTTGTAAAATTCTTTTCAGGCTGTTCGGGAAATTTACCCGTGTATTCGCAATATTCCTGCAGTGCGCATTCCAGCAGTGCACAAGTACATTCGAGACACCTTTCTTTGGATTGATTATTGATACGAGTAGAGAGGCCAATTACTATTGAAGCCAATAGCGCGATTATAGCCACCACAACTAATATCTCGACAAGAGTTACGCCACGCTTGTATTTGTAACTTTTCATAGCTTTAGCTTACTCAATCGGGTGTGGATGGGGGGGCTTAATTTCCAAAGTTGCGAATGTCATCGCCTGTCCCGTAAAGACCATCCGCCCCCGCTGAAATCAATATGTAAGAACCAGGTCTGTAAGGCCAGGGTCTGGCGCTTATCTTCGGGTCTCTAATATAATAATCATAGAAAAACTCATACTGCCTTTGAGACTCTCCGAGCGGATGGTCTCCTATAACTCCGTTATCTGCCATGTCTTTTATCGCCACAATGGCGTCGTTATCCAGAGCATTGTAAATTTCACGTATTGTTTTTCCGGAAGTGTTCGCTCTGTAATAAAGAATTGGCGCCCCCGCCCTGGCCGTCTTGCCGTTGGCAAACGTTACTTTCTTTGCACCAAACGCATCGCACAAGACAAAAGTATTCGGTGCCAAAGGCGCGGTATTATTAAAGATATTACCTAATCTAAAAGCATCGGCGGTCGCAAGCTCCAGGTAAGGCCCTCTTCTCTGGTCGAAGAAAACGGGATTGCCAACATCGTATATGAACACTCCATCGTCGTTATGCCCGTTAGACCTGAAATCTGATTTCGGATGGAATCCTAACATATCCCAGCCTAAAAGGGCTTCGGTAAGCTTTTGCGCACCGCAGTAATCACCGGTAAACTGGGCCGGTGTCCAGTCTGACGGTGGATAGTCACCATAATCGTTCTTAAAGGTCGTCAGAGCCAGACTGATTGTCGTAAACTGAGCCTTTTGTTTTGTTTCTTTTGCGGTTCTGCGCACCATACTAAAAGCAGGGAGAAGAAGCCCAACCATCAGCGCAATTATCCCAAGAGCCGCTAACAGCTCAACAACTGTAAATCCTGTCCTTTTTCGCCTCACAGTTATTCCCTCTTTGTATATTTCTATGAAACTAATCAAAAACACAATAATATTCCGGCGCCCTTTTTGTCATTCTGAGCGCTACAAGCCTTCAGTCCTAAGCAAAGTCACAGAACCTTCACACAACTTAAAACTAAACACTCAACCTTCCACCTCCCCGAAGCCGTCATTCCCTGTATTTCCAATCGAAATTGCATATATCGTCAGCAGTACCGTATTCACCATCAAATCCCGCAGAAATCAGTAGGTAAGAGTCCGTTCTGAAAGGTCGCGGCACCGTGATAATCTGATTATTCCTTGTATTTCTGTAGAATCTTGCTCCCCCCGGGCCTGCAAGACTATGTGTGGTAGTCTTAGATGGATCTTCCCACGGCTTACCGAGCCCAACCAAAGCGTGATTGTCCCAGTAATTGTAGATATTACCCATACTGTCCGAAATCTGTGGTGGGAAGTTGTTGGGGTCATGCAGGTTGTTTGAGGTATCGGCCTTGTAGTAAAGTATGGGCATACCTGTTTTTTGGCCGGTTCTCATGTCACGTGTATATACGTCACATAAAACAAAAGCATTCTCATTAAAAGAAGCTGAATTGCCTGGACCGTATATATCTACTAATCTATACGCGTTGGCATTTTCGAACTGCAGAAGTGTTCCCATCCTGGCTTTTAAGTTATTTTGAGTAGGCAGGTATATGTCCCTTGTGCCTGTTGCATCCAGGCCATCTGCCCTGAAGACCGAATCCGGGTGAAAGCCCAATAAATCCCGTCCCATCATTGCCTCACAAAGCTTCATCGCACCACAGCAGGGTTGACCATTTCCGTCCAGCGCACCGGAAGGTGGATAACCATCGTTCTCGTTACTGAAAAGTTCTACGGCGGCCTCGATGCTGTGGAACTGGGCCAGTTGCTTTACCTTCTTGGCATACTTCCTGACGTTGCTCAGCGCCGGCACAAGGACGCCTATGAGGACTACAATAATGCTCATAACCGTTAGCAGCTCGATAATGGTAAATGCTGCTTTCCTGTTGGACTGTTTGACGATTGACTTCATTTCTTTTCTCCTTACTTTTCAGTTAAAGGTTTTAATTTATTTGTTCGGGTCTTATTATTGCGCACCTAAGCTGGTGATAACCTGTATCATCGGTAAAAATACCGAAAGGACGATAGTCATAACGATACCGCCCAGACAAATAATCATAATCGGCTCAAGCATCGACATTAACGAGGCGACCAGTACGTCCACCTGCTCATCGAAGTTGTCCGCCACTTTCAGAAGCATTTTGTCCAGGTCACCTGTTTCCTCACCCACGGCAACCATATTGGAAACGATTAAGTCAACGGTTTTGGACTGCCGTAAAGGGTCGGCAAATGTATCGCCCTGCCTGATGGAGTTGTGGACATTTTCGAGCATATTGGCAAAGACTTCGTTTCCCGCTGTCTCACGCGTGACAGTAAGGGCGTCCAGAATCGGCACACCGGCACCAATCAATGTTCCGAGTGTTCTGGTCCATCGTGTTACCGACACTTTATTGGTAAGCTGTCCCATGACCGGCAGCTTCAATTTGATAGAATCCAGAACATATCTGCCGGTGCGAAACTTCTTCACAATTTTGAGCAGAAAAATTATTCCAAACGGAATGCCTATTATGACCGCCCAGCCATAGTGGTATGCAATCCAATCGCTTATGCCGAGTACTGTGGTTGTTACCGGGTTCAACTCACCTTCTACCATCTCCTCAAGGACCGATTTAAACTGCGGTATCACATACTTCATCAACGCCAAAAGAATACCGAAAGCCGCGGTCAAAACCACCGCCGGATATACCATTGCACTTTTAACTCGCGATTTAAGTTTCTGTGCCTTTTCCATAAAGTCAGCCACACGAGACAATATCAAATCCAGCACACCGCCGGTCTCACCTGCCGCGACCATACCGGAGAACAGCCGGTCAAAGGTTTTGGGGTATCTGGCCATAGCTTCCGAGAGCGTAGAACCGCCCTCGATGTCATCGGCTACGTAACCGATGACCCTCTTGAATGTCCCGGACTTTTGCTGTTCCTCAAGAATCCTCAACGACCGCAAAATAGGCAAACCCGCATCCTGGAGCGTCGAAAGCTGTCGTGCGAACTGGGTTATATATTTGACTTTGACCTTGCCGCCGGAACCGCGTTTGCGTTTTGGTTTTGCAGCGGCTTTCGCTCCAGCTTTTTTCCCCGCACCGCGCTCGCGGACCTTCGTGGGAAAATATCCCATATTGCGTATCTTGCTTACCGCTTCTTTCTGACCGAGGGCTTCTATTTCGTCTTTTATCTCTACGCCCTGCGCATCCAGCGCTGCATATTGAAAAATCGGCATCTTAAATACCTCCTTTGTATTGACGATTAGCTATCAAGTCCCGATTCATAGGCAGTCAGTTCTTCCTATACTTCTTCCATTATCGTTTCTTTTACAATCTCGTCTATAGTCGTAATGCCGTCGTATATTGCGACCAGGCCGTTATCACGCAGCAATCTCATACCAGCTTTCTGGCCTGCCGCACGCAGTACAGCAGTCGAAGCCTGATTCATAACCAGGTCTCGTATCTCATCGTTGAATACCATAATCTCAAAAACACCTATTCGACCTTTATAACCGGTACCGTTACACTTGCTGCAGCCTCGGCCGTAATAAAACTTTTTACCCTTGATATCATCCGGTGTAAGTTGTAACTCCATTAACTGAGCTTCATTTGGCTCAAAGGCCGTTTTGCAGTTTTCACATATTTTCCTCACCAATCGCTGGGAGACGATGCCTTCAATAGTAGCGGTAAGAAGAAACGGCTCAATCCCCAAATCTAAAAGTCGTGCTATCGAACTTGGGGCATCGGTTGTGTGCAGGGTGGTAAATACAATGTGGCCTGTTAGAGAGGACTGGGCAGCAATCTCCGCTGTTTCGAGGTCACGAATCTCGCCCACTAATATAATATCGGGGTCCTGACGCAAAATTGACCGAAGGCACCTTGCGAATACCAGGCCAATAGCCGGTTTCATTTGAACCTGAATAATGCCGTCAATGTCATATTCTATCGGGTCCTCAGTGGTAATTATCTTAGTCCCAATATCATTAAGTTCATTTAATGCCGAGTAAAGAGTGGTAGTTTTGCCGCATCCGGTAGGGCCGGTAACAATTATAATACCGTTAGGCTTGTGTATAAGCTGACGGATTATTTCCTGGTCGTCCGGCCTCAAACCAAGTGCCCCCAAATCAAACATGGCCTGACTTCTATCCAGAACACGCAATACAACACTTTCGCCGAACATTGTCGGCAGAACGCTAACACGTAAGTCAACAGGACTGCCCTGCACTGTTAGCGATATTCGACCGTCTTGTGGCAGACGTCTCTCAGCAATGTCCAGGTTTGCCATGACCTTTATACGTGAGCTAAGCGCCGCAGCAATGTATTTTGGTGGGGGAACCATTTCGTAAAGTATGCCGTCAATCCGATAACGCATCTTATACTCATTTTCAAACGGCTCAAAATGGATGTCCGAGGCCTTGTCACGAATCGCCTGCAGCAAAACAAGGTTGAGCAGTTTTTTGACGGGATTTGACTCGGACAGCTCCTTTAATTCGTCCAGGTCGATACTTTGGTTCCTGCCCTCAAATTCCGCAAGGAAACTGTCACCTTGTATTTCATCTATCAGCTCGTTGATGTTTTCATCTTGTGTCTCGTAGTATTTGGTCAAAGCACTTTCCAACGCATCACGGTCGGTTATCTTCGCAGTAACCTTAAAACCCATCAGTGTGCTTAGGTCGTCGGTAGCTCTGAAGTTATCGGGGCTGTCAAGGGCAACTATCAATTCATTCCGCTGTTGGTTGTATTCGATTGGTACGATGTGGTACGTCTTGGCCATTTGCGCCGGCACCTTCTCGACCACATCAGAAGGAATGTCAACACCATCTATACTCACATATTCCATTCCTCGCTGGGCGGCAAGAGCCATTTGCAGTTGGACCTCATCAATTAAGCCGAGTTCAAGGAAAATCTGACCTATTTGTACGCCTTGGCGCTGGCTCTGGATTTTCAGGCATTCATGAACCTTGTCCCTGCTCAGAACGCCCATTTTTATTAGTATTCTGCCGAGGGTTCTGCCCCTTAACTGCTCTACAGGAGGGAGCTTCTGTGCTTCTTTCATCTTTCCCATCAGAGTTCCTCTAAATTACTCCTAATTTCAAATCCACTTTATTATACGATAATAAAAGCTTCTTGGCAAACAAATTATCAATTGGACATTTAGTTATTCAGACTACAGGAAATACCCATTTTGTTTTTTTGCCGGCAGCAATAAATAGCTGTACAGAAGAGGCAGGTTTTCCAGAGACTCAAGGTGAATGATACGCCAGTATTTCCAAAAAAACAGTGAAAATCAGAGGGCAGAGGGTCAAATAGATGAGGTGATGATTTGTGAGCATAGGCAGCATAGAGGACATGGGGCAGGGCGAGACCCGCTCAGGGAGCAGATGAGGGGGGTGAGTGTTTGGACATTTAGTTTTTCAGACTTTTGGGGCAAATTTACATAAGTGCTTAAGTTATAAGAGGATAAGTGCAGAATGTGGCGATTTTAACAATTCGCGTTTTTTTTCATTTTTTTTTGGGTAAATTCGGAAAAATGTGTACTTTTCGACCAAAAGTAAAAAATAAGATAGATTTGACAATATACGCGTTTTTAGAGATGGCATACTCGTATTGCGTCGCCCCTTCGACTGCGCTCAGGGCAGGCTTACCGGCGACGGCTAAACAAGGCCACAATGAATTAAATTGGGTGTAAAGAAAACCCCCAAGGCAGGCCTGGGAGCTAAACGAGACCCACAATAAATTGTGGGTTAAATGTTTTTGGGGTTAGGGGGTTAGGGGTTGTAACTTTTCTACACTTGCTATTGGTTAGAATTACGGCTACAATGTGAACTCGAAATTTGAATTTAGAGATTGTACTGCTCTGCGAAGTCGCTACGCAGCACAAGCTTCGCTTCGCTCACAATGACGAAAAAGGTGCTCGCAATGACAAGAGGGGAGCGTTTATTCGTAAGAAGTAAAAGTTTTTTGGAGTTGGACAATGATTAAGGTTTTGATTACAGATAAACTTGCACAGGAAGGGATTGACTTGCTTAATTCGATAGACGGCGTTGAGGCTGTCGTTAAAACGGGTATAAGCGAAGATGAATTAGCTAAGATTATTGGTGAGCACGATGGCTTAATTATCCGAAGCGCTACGAAAGTTACCGCTAAAATCCTGAGTAATGCCGGCAAGCTAAAGGCAATCGTCCGAGCAGGCGTTGGTGTCGATAACATCGACATCCCGAAAGCCACAAGAAAAGGAGTCCTGGTTATGAATACGCCCGGCGGTAATACACTCAGTGCCGCTGAACATACGATGGCGTTGATACTTGCGATGAGCCGAAACGTTGTGCCGGCCTGCACAAGCTTAAAAGGCGGCGCCTGGGACAGAAAAAAATATATGGGTAACCAGTTGAACAACAAAGTGCTGGGTCTGATAGGGTTAGGCAGGATAGGTATGGCTGTGGCAGAAATGGCAAAAGGCTTCAATATGAAAATTTTGGGTTATGACCCGTTAGCTGCGCCGCCTGATGCGGAAAAAATCGGCGTTGAGATAAGCGATAGCTTAGAGCAAATCTTCAGGGAAGCCGACTATATCAGCGTTCATGTGCCGCGAAATGAGCAGACGTTGAATATGATTGGCGCAGAACAAATGAAAAAGATGAAGCCGACCGTTCGGTTAATAAATTGCGCACGTGGGGGAATTATTAACGAAGATGCACTCTATGATGCCCTTGCCGAGAAGCGTATCGCCGGTGCTGCTCTTGATGTTTATCCCAAGGAGCCGCCGGAGAATACCCGGTTTTCCGAATTTGAGAGTTGCGTTGTTACGCCGCATTTAGGTGCGAGCACAGAAGAGGCCCAAATTGAGGTTGCGG
Organism: Phycisphaerae bacterium; assembly: GCA_030609625.1. Taxonomy (GTDB): domain Bacteria; phylum Planctomycetota; class Phycisphaerae; order Sedimentisphaerales; family Anaerobacaceae; genus NIOZ-UU13. The sequence goes on along the minus strand of JAUWBX010000006.1, from coordinate 5,442 downwards.
TCGAGGCAGCACAAATCCTTGTTGACGCTATCAAAGGCGGTCCGGTCAAAAATGCCCTTAATGCTCCATCTACCACTGGTGCTGTGCCGCCGATTGTTAGCCGGTATGCGGAACTTGCGCGGCGAATCGGGACCCTTGTCAGCACGATTGGGCCGGGCCAAATCAAGGCAGTTGAGGTGCGGTATCGCGGCTTGATTGCCGAAATGGCCGTCGAACAGGTTACCATTAATTTTGCGGTTGGATTGTTGCAAAAACACTTTGAAATGCCGTTGAATATGGTCAACACTCCAGTTTTAGCTAAAGAGCGCGGGATAAGCATAGACGAGACCAAAAATACCGAGTCCAAAGACGTGTCTGCAAGTTTCAGCGCCAAGGTTGTTACGGATAAGGTTACACGCACGGTGACCGGCTCGGTCTTCGGGGGGACGCTACTGCGAATTATTGAAATTGATGGGTTCAATATCGAAATGACGCCACAGGGGGCTGTTCTGGTTATTTTTAACGACGACAAGCCCGGCGTCATCGGTTCGGTCGGAACGCTCTGCGGTAAGCATAATATTAATATCTGCACTATGGGCGTCGGGCAAAAGCCGGCAGAGGGAAAGGCTATTCTTGCCGTCAGTCTTGACAAGGAACCCGATGCAAGAGCGCTTGAAGAGCTCGGCGAATTTGAGTTCGTGAATGAGATTTATGTCTGCAAGCTGGGCTAATTCTTGATGCTCGATACTCGCAGGATGGTGAGTGATGAGGTTCTTCGCTGCGCTCAGAATGACAAGGGCTCGATGCTTGATGCTCGAACGGAGTTTTAGATGTGGCTGAACAGTTAATAATAAGTGTAAGTGGAATGAGAGGAATCGTAGGGGAAAACCTTACCGCTTCTGTCGCCACTGATTACGGCTGTGCGTTTGGGACGTTTTTAGAAGAAAATCACGCGGGAGAAAAAAAGAAACTGTCGGTTTGTGTCGGGAGAGATTCTCGGCCCAGCGGACAGGAACTCGGCGAAGCTGTTGCAGAAGGATTGTGTAAGGTAGGGGTTGACGTGATTGATTTGGGGGTTGTAACCACGCCATGTGTAGGTATTATGTTGAGGGAGCTTAGCTGTGCAGGTGGTGTCGTAGTAACGGCTTCGCATAACCCGGGCCAATACAATGGCATAAAACTATTTCTCAGCGATGGTGTTGCCCCGCCGAGCGATGCAGCAGAACAAATCAAGCGATATTTTTTCGATAAACATTTTGGTCTCGCAGCTTCCTCTGATTGCGGTAAAGTAACTTCCAACGAGCAAACTGATGCCATTCACATCGCCAAGGTTCTGGCGATTGTTGACAGAGGGACAATCGCCGAAAAAAAATTCAGGGTTGTTCTGGACAGTGTCAACGGGGCAGGTGGGCGGGTTACTAAAAAGATGTTAGCTGAACTTTGCTGTGAAGTTTCTGCAATAAACGATGAGCCGAGCGGCTTGTTTGCTCACGGGCCTGAACCGACTGCCGAGAACTTAAGGGGCCTTTGTGAAATAGTAAAAACCGAAGGGGCCGAGATAGGTTTTGCTCAGGACCCGGACGCTGACAGATTGGCTATTGTTGACGAGAACGGACACTATATCGGCGAGGAGTATTCTCTTGCTTTGGCGGCGAAATATATTTTCAACAAAAGAACCGGCAGGGCGGCTACGAATCTTTCGACTTCAAGGATGATTGACGATGTCGCTGAGAGGGCCGGCGGTCAGGTTATTCGTACTGCTGTGGGCGAAGCCAATGTTGCCGCGGCGATGTTGGAACACGATTGTATCATCGGCGGAGAGGGTAACGGGGGTGTGATTGATTTGCGAGTGGGGCCGGTCCGCGACAGCCTTGTTGCTATTGCTCTTGTTCTGCAGTTGATGGCTGAGACAGGAAAAACGATAAGCCAATTAGTCGGTGAGATAAGCGGCTATTATATGAGCAAAGATAAATTCGCCGCAGGTAAGTTCCAGGCACAACAAATTTTAAATTCGGCAAAGAAGACTTTCGCTGATGCAAAGCTCGATACAACCGACGGCTGTAGATTTGATTTTGACGATGGCTGGCTGCACCTGAGAGCCAGTAATACCGAACCTGTAATGAGGGTTATCGTTGAGGCAAAGGACAGGCGTACTGCTGAAAAATATGTGGATGCGGTTTTGAAAATACGCAAGGAAGTGTTGGGTTAAGAATCTGATGCACAACGACAAACGAACAATTGCCGACAGGCAAATAAAATCTATCACATATATTGGCATCGCAGTAAATATTGCTCTGTCAGTTGTCAAGGTCGTCATTGGTTCGTTAGCAGGTTCGCTGGCACTGTTAGCCGACGGGGTCCATTCACTTTCTGATGTAGCCACTGATGCAGTTGTGCTATTGGGCCTGCGTCTGGGTTCGAAAGAACCTGACCAGAGCCATCCCTACGGTCACGGGCGAGCGGAAACTTTCTCAGCGGGGTTAATTGCATTAGTCTTAATTTTTGTGGGGGGAGCAATGATTTATTACGCCACTATGGCGATAGCCAGAGACGAAGTTACCGTCCCTCGGCTCGGAGTTCTCATAGCTGCAATAGTTTCAATTGTCGCTAAAGAGTGGCTCTATAAAGCCACGCAAAAGATCGCGATTCAATCTCATAGCCCGGCACTTTATGCCAATGCCTGGCATCACCGCAGCGATGCTTTAAGTTCGGTAGCGGTTGTGATAGGGTTTATATCGCTGGAATTTGGTTTTGGCCATGGTGACCAGGTCGCTGCTATTGCCGTTGGCCTGATGATAATTTGGGTGGGAGTCAGGATAGTTAGCGATTCGCTGCGTGAACTGACAGAAGGTGCCGTCGATTCAGACACTATCGAGCATATAAGAGGTGTAATTAACGCCAACTCTTCCGTACGTCAGTGGCATAAGCTGCGAACCCGCACGGTTGGCAGAGAGGTTTTTCTGGACATGCATATTCTTGTTGACCCGGATTTGAGTATAGGCGCTGCGCACGAGATAGCTGAAAATCTGGAAAACGCTCTGCATGAGCAGATTACCCGTCCGGTGAACATTACGGTGCACGTTGAGCCGGATATACCGGATTTGCGAAAATAAGTGCACATCTCAAAGCAGATATTTGGAGTCTAATTCTTATCTTTCCAATTCCACCATTTTAATAACTGTGGGTCATGTTCGGTGTTTGAGGCGTAGTACACCGCGCAGCGCAGTACATAGAGCATACATCTGTCAACGGGATTTGCCTTAAAATCACAGAGTTTCTGATAAAGTTTCTCCGGGTTCTGGTCCTTGAGCTGGCCGACAGAGTGGATGCCGATATTTGTCATATCCTGCGCGATGTTTTTGCCCACGCCGGGAATTTGTTCCAAATCTTTTGAGTCTGATTGTTTCATAGGTTCAGTTCTTAAGTGCTTTTGTACTATTATATAAATAATGAGTATTAGACACAACAGGGAATAATATCACAAAACTTTGCAATTAGAGACAACATCGAATAAAATGCCATTTTGTTGTTTGGCTTGAGCGTGTTTTAGAAAGGGAATTGGTTAGAATGAGTTTTGAGAGTTTTTTTAATCCTAAATCTGTTGCTATAGTTGGTGCCTCCCGCCAGAAGAATAAGGTTGGGTACGAAATCTTAGCCAATATGATTGGGGCGGGATATAAGGGTAAAATATACCCGGTTAATCCGCAGGCGGATACGATTGAAGGGTTGCAGTGCTATCCGGACCTCCAATCCATCGAGCAAGTGCCCGAATTAGTGGTTATTATCGTTCCAGCTAAGATTGTGCTGGCGGTTATGCAGCAGTGCGTAAAGGTTGGGACACGAGCAGTCATTATTATTACCGCCGGTTTTAAAGAGGTCGGCAAAGAAGGCAGAGAGCTTGAGGAACAGATTGTTCAAATCGCCAGACAGGCAGGCATCAGAATCATCGGCCCGAACTGCCTTGGCGTGATAGCACCTGCAAACAATTTGAATGCCAGTTTCGGCGGAGCCCTGCCGGCAGCAGGCGCCACCGGATACCTTTCACAATCAGGAGCACTATTAGCTGCCATTCTTGATATGGCTAACGCAAACGGTATCGGTTTCAGTAAGCTTGTTAGCATAGGCAACAAAGCAGATGTAGATGAATTGGATATTATAAAGGCGTTAGGCGAGGACCGGGATACTAAAGTTATCGCCGGTTATCTTGAGAGTATTACTGATGGCAATGCTTTTGTAAGCCAGGCGGAGCGAATTTCTCATAATAAACCGATACTGCTAATGAAATCCGGCGGGACGGCAGCAGGCGCAAAGGCGGCCTCATCGCATACCGGAAGTTTGGCCGGCAGTGAAACTGCGTACGAGTGCGTATTTGAACGTGCTGGAATCATTCGGTGTGATTCGATAAAGGAGCAGTTTGATTATGCCCAGGCGTTTGCCAATCAGCCGCTTCCGGCGGGGCCACGCGTTGCTGTTATTACCAATGCAGGCGGGCCTGGGATTATGGCCGCTGATGCCATCGAGCGAGAGGGTCTTAGTTTTGCAAAACTAACCGATGAGACGGTGAACAAATTAGTGTCCGAGCTGCCGGCGGCTGCCAATTTATATAATCCTATCGATGTTTTGGGAGATGCACTTGCTGACCGGTATGAGTTTGCACTTGATGTTGTTCTTGACGACCCCGATGTTGATACGATTCTGGTACTTCTGACACCACAAGCAATGACCGAATCTGCGGTTACTGCGGAGTCGGTCGTCAAGGTGGCACGTCGGAAACCTGCGAAACCGATTCTTGCCTGTTTTTTGGGGGCAGGCAAGGTCGAAGAGGGAGTGAGAATTTTGCGAGATGGCAGAATTCCCGTGATGGATTGTCCAGAAAGCGCTGTTGCAACAATCAAAGTGATGGCTGATTATGTCAGATGGCGGTCCAGGCCGAAACGAATCCTAAAACTGTTTCCGGTTAATCGCCGCAAGGTCGAAGGCATTGTCGAAAGACACCTGCGACAAGGTATTAGGGACATCGGTGAGACCGAATCAAAGGAGATACTCGAAGCATACGGTTTTGTTACGCCGAAAGGTTCTATTGCAACCACATCTGAGCAGGCGGCAAATATTGCCCAACAGTTGGGTTTCCCCGTTGTGTTGAAAATTTGGTCGCCTGATATATTGCATAAGTCGGATGTGGGTGGAGTTAAGGTCGGACTAAACAGCGAGCAGGAAGTTAAAGACGCCTTTGACCTGATGATGTACCGAATACCCCCAAAACGCCCCGAAGCAAATATACTTGGTGTTCTTGTGCAGGAGATGTGCAAGAGCGGAAAAGAGGTTATCCTCGGGATGCATCGAGACCCTCATTTTGGTCCCTTGATGATGTTCGGGATGGGGGGGATAATGGTGGAGGTGCTTAAGGACGTATCGTTTTACCTGGCGCCGCTGACGGCTGAAGAGGCAAAGCAGATGCTCATT
>JAUWBX010000418.1 GCA_030609625.1 Phycisphaerae bacterium | reverse complement strand
AGTTGCTGCCTGAAGAAAAGTTTGCTGACTTTGAGAGGCCCGAACCGTTCATCCCGGATTCCATCGGCCACCACCGCGAATGGGTCGAGGCCTGCAAGACGGGCGGGCCGACCACGTGCAATTTTGACTACTCGGGTGCACTGACCGAAGCTGCGTTACTTTGCAATGTCGCGCTGCGTACCGGCAAGAAACTCACGTGGGACGCCAGGAACCTCAAGGCCATCGGCTGCCCTGAAGCGGATGTGTTCATCCGGCGTGAATACCGGAAAGGATGGATGTTATAGGATGCAATTCCAAGGCGGGCTTAACGGTAATTTGAAATTTGAAATTTAAGATTTGAAATTTAAGATGAACAAGCACGTATCGAAACTCCAGACCAAAGTTCCATCCTCCGTCCCGATAAATCCGCCGCGGCGGATAAAATCGGGACTACGTAGGACGGGCGGCTCGACACGCAGGCAATTCCTAAAACGGTTCGGGCTTGGCGTGGTAGCGGGAGGTATCCCGATTTTATCGGGACTCGATGATGCTTGCTCGGCGACGGCGCAGAAAACAACCGGCCGTAAAGTAAAATATCGCGTGCTCGGCAAAACCGGACTGCGCATCTCTGAAATCGGATTTGGAGGCCACAGTTGGGCGTACAAGCAGGTCCCTGATGGCCAGGGAGGATATCGCAGGCCTACTATCGACGAGGCGGTCCGGATGATTGCCGCAGGGCTGGACATGGGAGTAAATTTTCTCGATTCCTGCACAGCGCTGGTAGAATCCAGCGTGCCCGGCGAGGCGCTCAAAAGACTGAAAGCGCGAGACAAAGTCATCGTTTCGGTCCGTGTTTCTCACAAAATGAAGGGCATCAAAGCCGACAAACAGGAGATATACAAGTGGACTGAGGACCGCCTGAAACTGTGGCAAACCGACTACGTTGATATTTGCCTGCTCTGCAATACCGAGAACGACACGCCGCAGTCCGGCTATTGGGACATGTCCTACTCAATCGAAGCACTCGACAAACTAAAACAGCAGGGAAAGATTCGGTTTACCGGCTTCGGCTGCCACTTCACGCCCGAACTGTTCTTAGAGGCGTTTGAGAAGTTTGGTAACTACTTCGACATCTGCTCGATACCCTACAATGTGCGGCATCGCGCTGCGGAAAAGCTGCTGCCGGCGGCTAAGAAAAAGGGATTAGGAGTGATTACCATCAAGCCCTTCGTCCGTGGCGCTCTCTTGAAGAATCGCGATCTCAAAGGCACTGACGCCGGCCTGCCCCGTGATTTGATAGCCTTCGTGTTAGAGAACAAGCTGGTTGACATCTGCACATGTGGAGTCCATACCATCAAGCAGCTACGAGAGAACCTCAGCGCCTCGTGGACGAAGCTATCGCCGGGCCGACGCGAACGAATCGAGAAACTTGCAGGCACCGGCATCCCCGGTCGGGAATACGCCTGGCTGGAACAAGGTTGGCGATATGCGTAGCGCACGTCTCGATATGAACCAGAACAATAACTCGCTGTTGCTAAAAGCACTAAGTCCCACAATATGTGTGGCGATGAACGGCCCGAAGCGGAGTCAACAAATCTTAAATTTCAAACGGTGGCTGACCCCGTTAGAGGCCCGAAAGGAAAAGGCTCTAACGGGGCTGACTGTAGTTGTGTGGTTAGTGATGGGATTGACGGTGGCACGACCATCTTGGTCGTGTTTTCACGGGCTGGAAGCCCGTGCCACGTCTGCCAGGCAAACTCAGGCTGGGAATGGTTCCATTCGGGCCGTTATTCAACAGGCCGGCAATGCCGATAGCGATGAGGTCCGCTTGGACCTTTTAAGAAAACTCCAGAAACAACCAGGCCTGGATGCTTCTTTCAAGGAAGACCTCACCAAGCTCATCACGCAGATAGACCGTTGGCTGCACGAAGAACGATTGGACTATTTTGGCCGGCAGGTAAGACGCAGGAAGGACTTCGATTTCCAAATTCCCGAGAGCTCTGGGCTTTATCCGTTGACATGGCTGTATCGCGGCAGGATGGTCATCTGGTACACGATGGAGTCCGGCGGCGTCTGGAGCATTGCCCAAAGGCGGCGTGAATTCTTTGGCATAGCGCGCGGGTTTTTCGAGAAAGCCGCCCGGGCGTTTCCTGAAAACAAGATAGTCCGGATGTATCTCGGTCATCCCACCGGCCCGTACAAGCACTACGAGGCCGTCTCGGGCGCACCTCAGTGGGCCGTTTACCAGCGAGAGGGACTGGAACGTCTGGCCGATATCATTGAGTGGTGGATTGACAACCGTATGCAGGAAAACGGAGAATACGGCGGCGGATGGGGGGACGACTGTGAGATGTGGCGGTGGTGGGTACCGGTACTGATTGGATTTGATAGTCCTAAGATAACAAAGGCACAGGCACGTTTCTCCAAGGCCTTGCTTAATCAGCCGCACATGAGGCTCGGCTATACAACCAGAATGTCAGACGTGGAACATACTGCCGAGGACTCTGCCGACGTCATAACACCAATGATGCACCTCGACCCGGACAACGACCTCTGGCGCAAGCGCGCGCTTCGCCTGGCCGAGCTAATGGAGAAACTATGGACTTCTCGAAACGAACGTGGCTTCCTGCAGTTCAAGAGCACGTATTTCACCGCAGACAAAGTCGATACGAATCCAAAGCGCGCCTGCGACACTGTATATCATCCGAGGACGGTTCAGCCGACTCTGCTTTATTGGCAGCGGACTCGTGCTTCGCAGAGTAGTACAAGTGATGCGAATCTGACGAAGCTCTTTGCCGCCTGGATGGATACCTGGGTTGATGCCGCAGCGCGGACTGAACGTGGTAAGCCGGCCGGCATTCTCCCCACGGCAATCCACTGGCCCGACGGCAGGGTCGGCGGTTTGGCACCTGACTGGTGGGACCCCAGGAACCACGGTGAATACACACTATACCTTTACCCAAGCGCAATGAGCCAGATGACCCACACATTGTTACTGACCCATTACATCACAGGTAAGGCCAAGTACCTTGAGCCAATCCGTTCCATGGCAAATGCCCGCCTCAAGTATCTCAGTACCCCGCCGAAAAAGCAGCCGGCTCCCGGCACTGAAGCCTGGTGCGCCTCGAAACTCGGCGGCCTATCGAGTGTAATCGCCAAATACAGGTTCCTGACAGGCAACACCGAGTTCGACGAGCTCATAGCTGAGGAGAGTTTACCCTATGTGCGTTTTAGGCTGGATGGTGACTTCGTCTCGCTGGTCTCGTCGCTTCGCAACAACGCTGAGGCCTTTC
>JAUWBX010000277.1 GCA_030609625.1 Phycisphaerae bacterium | reverse complement strand
AAGCCTTTTTTTTAGGCCGGGCTACAAACAACGTAGCCGAATATACGAGTCTCGTAAAAGCCCTCGAAGCTGCAAAGCAAATCGGCGCCGAACAATTGATGGTTTTCAGTGACAGCGAGCTGCTTGTCAGGCAGATTAACGGCCAATACAAAGTAAAGAGCGAGCTAATCAGGCCCTTTTACCGCCAGGCCGTCAGTTTGCTCGCCGAGTTCGAAAACTGGCAGGTCCGGCATATCCCCAGGGAGAAAAACGAAGAAGCCGACAAACTCGTAAACCAGGCCTTAAATCTCGGCAGTGACATTGAAAACGAACCGGAACTCGCTGTGCAAAACCAAAAGCCAATTCGGCTCGGCGTGCTAATCAGCGGCGGCGGCACAACATTGATAAACATCCTCGAATATATCAAACATGGTCGGCTAAATGCCGAGGTCGCTGTCGTTATAAGTTCACGTTCAACAGTGGCCGGCGTCGAGAGGGCGAAAAACGCAGGGCTTGACGTAAAAATAGTCCGCAAAAAAGACCACCCCGGCGTCGATGAATTCAGCAAGCGCATCGAACAAGAGCTGGTTGCCGCAAACGTTGACCTTGTCGTCCAGGGCGGCTGGCTCTGCCTGTGGAAAATACCAGACCGATACGAAAATCGCGTAACGAACATACATCCCGCTTTGCTGCCGAGCTTCGGCGGGCAGGGTATGTGGGGACATCACGTCCACGAGGCGGTATTAAAGGCGGGATGCAAAGTAAGCGGCTGCACAGTGCATTTTTGCACAAACGAATATGATAAAGGACCAATATTAGTCCAGCGAACCTGCCAGGTCAAAGGCGACGACACCCCTGAAACACTCGCCGCAAGAGTCTTTGAGCAGGAATGTATCGCATATCCCCAGGCCATAAGACTGTTCGCCGGAGGGAAACTGCTCGTTCAAAACGGCGTAGTAAAGTAAAATCATGATTCGTGGTTAGGTCTGGTGAGTGGTGCAATAGAACAAGTGAGCTAACTCGTGCCACAGGTAAGTTTGAAGTGATAAAGTACCTGAAATAGGGATATCAGTGTATCAGTCCGCAGGACACCTTACGGTGGAAAAGACAAATTCATGCTGTGTATTTATACCGTGCATTTGTCCTGATAACCTGGTATTCTGATCCCGGCGCGCCGGGACTACCTGGTAACCTGATAGCCTGCAATAATTAGCTCACTTTAGGCACTTGCTTGATGATAAATCGCTACTCTGATTTTACAACGGCAGGTTCACTTTTCTTTTCCTTTGGCTCGGGCACCTTAAGACCTTCAAATTTCAGATGCTCTTCGTCCTGCACGTCAATCTTTATAAGGTTTTTATCTTTGAATTTGCCTGCTAACACAAATTCCGAAAGTGGGTCTTCTATGTAATGCTCGATGGCTCTTCGCAGAGGCCTTGCGCCAAATTCAGGGTTGTAACCTTTATCGATGAGAAATTCCTTGCTCTGGTTGCTCACTTCCAGTTTTAAGCCGTGCTCGATCAGCCGCTTGAACACCTTCGCAAGCTCGTAACCGACAATCGTTTGCAAATCTTCTCTTGTTAAAGCCTTAAAGACTATCGTGTCATCAAGCCGGTTTAAGAACTCCGGCCTGAAGTGATGCTCAACCTCTTTCTGAAGGATGTCTTTCATCTTCTCATAACTCGCTTCAGGGCTTTTTTTACCGAAACCAAAACCGGATTGATTTTTAATCAGGTCGGCCCCGATGTTACTCGTCATAATAAGAATGACGTTCTTAAAGTCAATGCTTCGACCGAAGCTGTCGGTCAGCCTGCCCTCGTCCATAATCTGCAGAAGTATATTATAAACGTCCGGATGGGCCTTTTCTATCTCGTCCAACAGCAGCACAGAGTAGGGCCGCCGTCTAATCCTTTCGGTCAATTGCCCGCCTTCTTCGTAGCCCACATATCCGGGAGGAGCACCCACCAATCGGCTCACGTTGTGCTTCTCCATAAATTCGCTCATATCCAGTGGGATAAGGGAATTCTTATCGCTGAACAGAAACTCCGCCAGGGCCCGTGCAAGCAGTGTCTTGCCCACACCACTGGGACCCAGTAATATAAAGCAGCCCATCGGACGATTCGGGTCTTTCAGACCGCTTCGGCTGCGCCTTACCGCTTTGGCCACAGCGGTGATTGCCTCATCCTGAGAAACAACTGTTTTATGAAGCTCAACTTCAAGCTCCAGAAGTCGCTGGGTTTCCTTTTTCTCTAATTTCGTCAGCGGCACACCAGTCATATTACTGACGACCTCCGCAATAGTCTCTGCATCCACGGTGCCGGTCGCCTCTTTGTTTTCATCGTACCATTTCTTGTGCAGTTGCGTCTTGTCATCAAGAAGCTGCTGGGCCTCGTCCCTCAATGCCGCCGCACGCTCATAGTCAGCGTCTTTGACAGCCTCGTCTTTTTCTTTTTGCAGTTTTTCTATCTTTTCTTCCATTTGCGTCAAATCCAGTGGCGGAGTCATGTTCTTAAGTCGAACTCTCGCACCGGATTCATCGATTACATCGATTGCTTTGTCAGGCAGGCACCTGCCCGCGATGTACCTGGTCGATAGCTCTACCGCCTGGAAAAGCGCCTCGTCGGTAAAGTGGACCTTGTGGTGTGACTCATAGCGGTCCTGAAGTCCTCTGAGAATATCTAAGGTCTCATCTTTTGAAGGAGGCTCGACAATTATCGTCTGAAACCGCCTCTCAAGGGCGCCGTCTTTTTCGATATGCTTTCTGTACTCGTCCAGAGTAGTAGCGCCGATACATTGAACTTCTCCCCTCGCAAGGGCAGGCTTAAGCACATTCGCTGCATCGATAGCGCCCTCGGCTCCGCCGGCTCCCACGAGCGTATGAAGCTCGTCAATGAACAAAACAACGTTCTTGGCCCTTCTGACTTCGTTAATAACTGCCTTTATTCGCTCTTCGAACTGCCCGCGATATTTCGTCCCGGCCACCATCATCGCCAGGTCAAGCACCACAATCCGCTTGCCCTTGAGGATTTCAGGCACCTGCTTGTTGATTATCTGCTGGCTCAGGCCCTCGACAATTGCGGTCTTGCCGACACCTGCTTCGCCCAACAGAACAGGGTTGTTTTTCGTGCGCCGGCAGAGTATCTGTATCAACCGCTCAATCTCGTTCTTTCTGCCGATTACAGGGTCAAGTTCATTATCGGTTGCCAATTGCGTAAGGTCTCTGCCGAAGCTGTCAAGTGCCGGAGTCTTGCTTTTTGGCTTTCGGCCTGCTGTCGGACTCATCTTCATCCCAAGGGCGGCAGGGCCGTCATCAACGCCCGCCCCTAACAGATTCAAAACCTCCTGACGGATATCCTCAAGCTTCAAACCCTGGTCCATAAGAACCTGAGCTGCTATACCTTCGCTCTCACGCAGCAAACCTAACAGGATGTGTTCGGTCCCAACATAGTTATGGTTAAGAGACCGGGCCTCTTCTATCGCGTATTCGATGACCTTCTTGGCTCGCGGCGTCTGCGGGAGTTTACCCATCGTAACCATATCCGGACCGCTCTTGACAAGTTTTTCAATTCCGAACCGCAGTTTTTTTATATCCACATCAAGGTTCTTAAGGACCGTTGCGCCTACTCCGCTGCCCTCCTTAACCAGCCCAAGAAGGATATGTTCGGTACCTATGTATTCGTGGTTAAATCGCTGGGCCTCCTGGTTGGCCAGCGCCATAACCTTGCGTGCACGGTCTGTAAAACGCTCAAACATCTTTTTACCCCGAAATCTACCTAAAAAAAGAACTAAAAAATCCCCTTTATCATTCACGCCTGAATGAACGATGAATTACGAGCATCCAGCATCGAGCATCGAGCATCGAGTATCCAGCATCGAGTATCGAGTATCGAGTCTATATTATACCACACTTGGCTCATCTTGTCAAATACGCAAAAAACCTACCCTGAATCCCCATTCACGACACTGGGAGTGCCTGTATTTATATCCCTCAAATTGGGCTGATGTTCGTTTTCGGACCAACATTTTTCAGTTTCAGTCTTAATTTTATCGACAAAAACAAACCCCGACTTTTCAGTTACCCGTCCGGTTAGCAACTTTTTCTTTTGTCCCGTCAGAAATCAGGCCGGACACTTCAGCCATCTTGCTTAACAGGGCCGGGGTTTCTTGACGGAGTCCTATAAAACCGCATCTTGGATACTAAAAAGATTTGTCCAAACGTAGATTTCAGGCCAATCTGCAAAAAGCCGAGAATTACCCAGCGAACCTATAAAATACTTCGCCGAAACCTGTTAACCTGAAAGTTTGCAGAGGCTGCTTTCGCTTGGGATTAGGCCCGCTTTCTCGGCCGGCTCATAGACGCAAAGCAACGCTCGCATCAGGTCGGTTACACTAACCATTCCCAGAAGCTTTTCTCGCTTATCAACCACCGGAAGGCAGCTTATCTTCTTCCTGTACAGGGTATCCGCAGCCTTGCAGACGCTGCATCCGGGTGAAATATGCAGCACCTTCTGCGCCATAACGCT
>JAUWBX010000145.1 GCA_030609625.1 Phycisphaerae bacterium | reverse complement strand
TAGCTCGGCTCATGCTCCTCGTCAACAATGATAAGACCGAGTTTTGACAGCGGCGCAAAGACCGCTGAGCGAGCACCTATAACCACGTCGGCCTGGCCCGATTTTATCTTTTGCCACTGCACGTTACGCTGGGCGGCGGTTAAGCCCGAGTGCATTACAGCGATTTTTTCGAACCTCTCATTAAATCGCTGAACGGTCTGGGCAGTAAGAGCAATCTCAGGGAGCAGCACAATAGCGCCGGCCCCTTTTCGTAAAACCGCTTCGATAGCCCTCATATAAAGCTCGGTTTTGCCGCTGTCGGTAACACCGTATAAAAGCGTAACGCCGAATTCGTCTGAACCTATCACAGTTTCAAAATGAGCCAACGCCTTGCGCTGGTCATTATTGAGGACTACCTTCTCTGTTTTTATTGACATCCCTTTGGGAATGACAGGCAAAGACTTCAATATTGTCTTGCGAACTATTTTAACGATTTGTTTTTCCGCTAATCTCTTTATCGGCTCATTGCCGCATCCGACCACTTCTAATAAACCCCGCACCTCCACAGCATCATTTGCACTCGAAGCCCCCCTGCCGTCTAAGAATTTGACAATTTGCTTTTGCTTTTTGCCCTTCAACTCGTCGATGGTTTTTTCAATATCAGCAGCGCCGACTCTCAGGTAAACATATCTTTGTGTTTTAACGCCGGCCCCCCTTTTCACCGCCGACGGCACCATCGCAGCCAAAACCTGGCCGAGCGGACAAACATAATAACCGCTTATCCACCGTGCCAATTCCATCAGCTCGGAATCCAACAACGGCTCTTTATCGATTAACCTAATTACTCTTTTTAGCTTTCGCCCGGAACCACGCGCGATAAAAGAATCTTCGGGCGGGACATCCGATTGGGTACAAAACACAGCTTCAGATTTGTCTTTTCTGCCGAACGGAACTTCGACTCTCTGTCCCACCTCAACCGGCCAGATTTCATCCGGCACAAAATAGTCGAACTCCGTATCCGCCGCCGAGGCAAACGCCACGCGAATAATGTGATTACAGAGAGTCTCTTCCTCGGCTTCCTCCGTCGCAAATAAACTGTTCGTTTGGTACTTGCTCATAAAAGTGCTATTTGGCTTTAGCTTTTCGAGTGCCTTTTTTGTGTCCCCTGGATTCGGTAAGATAGCCTATCTGTGATTTTGATTTTGGGGTCGGCATTACCATTTCTGACAGCACCTTAAACACGAGCTTGAATTGTTCGTCGTATTGACGCTCCATAGCCTCGATTTTTCGTCTAAGGGCGGAGTTTGTGGTCAAAATTTCACGCAGCTTAACAAAGGTCCTCATTATTGCGATATTGACCTCAACAGCCCTTTTGCTGCGCAGGACACTGGATAACATAGCAACACCCTGTTCGGTGAAGGCGTAAGGCATGTATCGGCGCCCGCCTCTGCCTTCTTTTGAGATGCCAATTTGGCATCTCAAAAAAATCTCATACTCTGCTTTAGTTAGCTGAAACATAAAATCAGTAGGGAAACGTTCTATGTTACGCTTAACTGCTCTGACCAACGCCCCCTACTTTTTTGGTGCGAAAAGCTGGAACTCCCAAATGGTCGGGCCTTCGGTGGCTTTTAGGATGTTCAGCCGAACATAGCGAGCAGTTACAGGTTCAAATTGCTTCGAATAATCGAGCCCGATTTTTGTGCCACTAACGAATGTCTTCCATCGATTGCTATTCCTGTATTGCAACTCAAATTCCTTTACGCGGTCGTAGGCTTCACTGATTTTAACGCGGTTGAACGCGGTCGGTTTTCCCAGGTCCACTTCGAGCCAGACCTGCTTTGTGCCGGAGTCGGTGGCCCAACGTGTGGCCGGGTCGTCGTCCACAGCTTTGGCCGGGCCGTAGGCGGCATTTTTCTGGAATGTATTCGAAGCTTTAGCTTTCTTTTCCGCCGTCAGTGAACCGGAGAGCAAAGCCCGTGGACTGATTTCGCTCGCAGGGCTGTCGAGCTGCAGCACGATGATTGTGTCGAGCTCTTTCCGATATGTTTTCGGGACAGAGATTTCGATGGCCTGTTCGGTTTGCCTGATAGATGCCGCCCCGCCGGTCATAACAGAGCTTGCGATGATTTTTTTGGGGATTGGCGGCAGTGTAAGGGTATCCTCATGCCAATTTAGAACGTGGATGTAAATAGTATTGCCCTTGTATGTGCTTGCGCCCCAGTTGCCCGGCTTAAATGGTCCGCCGCGGGTGGCGTAAATACTCTGGCCGTACTTTTTGAGCCAGCTTCCCATTTCTTTGAGTCGTGTGACCTGCCTCGGCTCGATTAGACCATCCGGCATAGGCCCAACGTTGAACAGGAGATTACCGTCCCCTCCGACAACACGTACAAGAGTATCGATGCACTGTTTTAGCGACTTCATCTGGTCATTAGGTTTCCAGGCCCACTGCCGACAGATAGTCATGCAGGTCTCCCAAGGGCGGTCGTTCTGGAATTTTCCGACTCTCTGTTCCGGCGTGTCGTGGTCGGCAGGCAGGCCGGCACGATTGTTGATGATAACGTGAGGCTGAAGCCGCCGAATCATCCTGAACAGGTTTTCCGAGTCCCAGTCTTCCGCCTTGCCGCCAAGACCATCGAACCAGATTATATCAATCTTGCCGTAGTTGGTGCAAATCTCCCGAAGCTGGCCGTGCAGAAACCTGATGTAACGCGGATGATTTTCCGTTCGGTAGTCCGGATGATACCAGTCGGGTGGAGAGTAATAGTAGCCGAGTTTTAATCCGGCCTTGTGACAGGCATCGGCCAACTCTTTCACGACATCGCGCTTGAATGGCGAGTTGGTAATCTTATAGTCCGTCAATTGGCTGTCGAACATTGAAAAGCCGTCGTGATGTTTGCTCGTGAACACGAGGTACTTCATACCTGCGTCTTTGGCGATTTGTACCCATTCGTCCGCATCGAACTTGACCGGGTTGAACTGCTTGTAGAGATTGTCATAAATCTCTACTGGGATGGAACCCCTGCCGGTCCGTCCTCGCCGTTCACCGCCGCGAGACCAGCCGATTTCCGTGCCCTTTAGGCTGACCGGCCCCCAGTGGATAAACAGGCCGAATTTCATTTCACGCCAATGTTGTATGTCCTGCTTGTCGGCTTTTAAGAAATCCGCGGACTTTTTTGAACTCTTGGCATTGACCTGCTCGATAGAACAGGCCGTAAGTGAACACACCACCAATCCCAACCAAACTACAAGCGACCTTTTAATCCATTCATTTCTTAACATAATTCCTGCCCTTTCAATTTATTTATAGAATACGCGTTTACATAAGGACAATAATATAACGGAAAAGGACAAAAAATGAAACCTAATGTTTGTTTTTTGTGGCAGATTGAGCAGAGTCTAACATAAAAACACTCTATAATGCCTGCAAATATGGTATGTTACTGTTTGACGATAGTCGTATGACCAGCGTCGAACATTCTTACGCCGCCGGAGTCTAACTGGAGGATTAGGCCTTTTTCGGGGTCAATTCCGATGCAATTGCCGGCAAATTCCCGGCTGTTATAGATGAGCTTTACCCTGTGGCCTAATTGAACGCTCAAGTTACGCCATTGGTCTATCACTCTTTCACTCGTTTGGGCTGCTACTTCGAGCCAGTGCTCCATTGAGGTCAGCAGTCTTTTGGCCAGCGAGATACGGTCGGAAGTTGAGTGACTTTCGATGTCGATACTTGTTGCGGTTGATTGTAATTCGAGGGGGAAAGACACCTTTTTTTGGTGACAGTTTATTCCAATGCCGATAATGCAGGTACTGCCGGTGTTATCTGTTTTTGATTCGAGCAGGATGCCGGCCACCTTTTTGCCGTTCAGTATTATATCGTTAGGCCATTTGATTCTTGCCTGGCCTTTGGCTGAGCCGCCGATGGCTTCGGCGACCGCTACTGCGCAGGTCAGCGAGAGCAGCTCGGCAGGGGCGGTTCGCGAACCGCCCGTACTTAAAACAATCGAACAAAGGATGCTGTCCGAACGGCTGCTGTACCATTCGTTTTCGGCTCTGCCTCTGCCTGCGGTTTGTTCTTCAGCGAAAATTACAAGGCCGTCGTTTCCTTTGCTCTTTGCGTATTCGGCGGCGATTGCCTGTGTGCTTGATGTGCGATTATAGACGAGGATTTTTCTGCCGATGCGTTTGGTCTTCAGATTCGCCTTTATCTTGTCAGGGTCCAGCTTGTCTCGGCGAAGGCCCGAGCCGGAGCCGGGCAGGTCGGTTATTGGCATAACTTTAGTTACCTGTCGAGTCCAATATCAACGGCCCTTGCCGAATGAGTGATTGCACCTACGGCGATTCTGTCGATGCCGCACTGGGCGATGGCAGAAACGCTGTCTAACGTTATGTTGCCTGAGGCCTCGAGCAACGGCTTTTTGTTTTTGCCGCACATTTTGTTTCGCATATCCACGGCGTGTTTTAACTGCCACTGGCCCATATTATCGAGCAGCACAATGTCAATGCCCGGAATCTCCAAGACGTAGTTGAGCTGGTCATCGACGTGGTCAACCTCTACTGCGACGAATTTGACGCCCTTTAGCTTTTTGGCCTGGCAAATTATTTTCCGCAGTTTAGGCTGGAAATTCCTGCCCAACTGGGCCAGATGGTTATCTTTAATCAGGACACCGTCATACAGTCCGAGGCGGTGATTGTACCCGCCGCCACAGCGCACTGCGTACTTTTCGAGGATTCGCCAGCCGGGCATTGTTTTTCGAGTATCGTAAATTTTTGCCTTTTTGCCGTGGATTGCCCAGACATATTTGCGGGTAGTCGTAGCTATCCCGCTGAGTCTTTGCAGGAAGTTGAGCATAACCCGCTCGGCGCTGAGCATAGAGCGCAAAGGCCCTTCGATTGTAGCGAGTTTGCTCCCGACGTGGGCAGACTCGCCGTCATTTACACGTACTTTCAACTTGAGTCTTTCGTTATAGCATTTGAGAATCTCTCCGACGACATCCATTCCGCATACAACTATTTCCTCACGTGATATAATGTTCGATTTGGCAATAGTATCCTCTTTGAACAAAAGCGCACTTGTCAAATCACCTCGTCCGAGGTCCTCTTCAATTGCCATTCGGATAAGAGGCCTGGCTTTTGCAATGTTAAGTTTTTTCATTCTTTTGCCTTTTGCTTAGCAATAGTTTATAAAGATTGTCAATGTTCGTTCATGAAAAGACCTTGTTTTATGGGTCGAATAATTCGTAACCATATTACCAAATCTGTTTGATAAATGCAATGATATCAAGATTAGAAATCCTTTTTCTTATATCGTTTTTGTTTTTTTGCGGCTAAAAAGTCGCTTTTCTTTTTCTTTGAGCTGACCAGAACCAATTCCGGCAATTCCTTCAGTTCCCGCAACTGGTCCCGCAGAAAGGCAGCCTTCTCAAAATCCAGCGTCTGGGCAGCCTCAAGCATTTCCTTCTCAATTTGAGAAGCTAATTCGACCTTTTCGTATTCCGAATCGCCAAAGCGCACCGCATGACGTGCGGTCTGTCTCGCTTTTATCTGCTCGGTCAGACTCTTACGGATTTCTTTTTTTATCGTTTCGGGTGTAATATTGTGCTCTTCGTTGTACTTTAGCTGAATTTTACGACGTCTGCTCGTTTCGTCAATAGCTTTTTCCATCGAGGCGGTAACCGTATCGGCGTATAAAAAGACAGTGGCGTTGATATTTCGTGCGGTTCTGCCGATAGTTTGTATCAGCGAGGTCTGACTCCGCAGGAATCCTTCCTTGTCGGCATCAAGGATTGCGACCGCTGAAACCTCCGGCAAGTCCAGACCTTCCCGCAGCAGGTTTATCCCAACCAAAACATCAAATTCACCGCGGCGCAAAGCCCGCAGTATCTCAATTCTTTCGAGGGTATTGATTTCGCTGTGTAGATAACGACATTTGAAACCTTTCTTTGTAATGAAACCGGCCAGGTCTTCAGCCATCCTTTTTGTCAGCGTTGTAACGAGCGTTCGTTCCCCGGCATTGACCCGTTTTTCAATTTCACCCAAGAGATGCGGAATCTGATTGCCGGCCGGATGTACAAAGATTTCGGGGTCTATAAGTCCGGTCGGCCTGATGACTTGTTCGACAACCTCGTTATCACATCTCTCCAGCTCGAATGGGCCGGGTGTAGCGGAAACAAAAACGACT
>JAUWBX010000339.1 GCA_030609625.1 Phycisphaerae bacterium | reverse complement strand
AGACTTAATAACGTATTGACAATTAGATTGTTCTCTATTAAGATTTTTTTGAATTAAAAAGGAGGATACGATGAAAAAAGTCCTCTTAATCTCGATTATTGGGATTTTTCTTATATCTATTATCAGTCTTTTTAGCCAGGAGTTTAATTATGTTGGCGCTGGAAAATGCAAAATCTGCCATAAAACCGAGAAGCAAGGAAAACAATTCCCTCTCTGGCAAAAACGCAAGCACTCCAAATCTTTTGCCGCTTTAACCACTGAAGAAGTCAAAGCCAAGGTTCCAGACGCACCTGATAATCCAGAATGTCTTAAGTGCCATGCTCCCCTCTTCGAAAAAGCCCCTGAATTAAAAGAAGAAGGAGTGATTTGTGAAGTCTGCCATGGTCCGGGTAGTATGTATAAAAAATTAAGCATCATGAAAAGCCGGGAAGAGGCTGTGAAGAATGGCCTTATTCTTTATGAGTCAGCCGAGGCCATTAAAAAGCAATGCCTAACCTGTCATGATATGGCCCACGAAAAGCCTTTTGATTTTGAGGCTGCTTGGGAAAAGGTAAAGCACCCTGTCCCTGAAAAGCAGTAGTTACTGAACAATTATACTTTTAATACTTGTACAGTTCCGTCAATATAATATTCCTTAATGGATGCTTTGGTATAAAACCTGGGGCTACAATTTTCCAGATAGGATCATAAGCCAAAGAGATCATTTATGAAACAAATCGGTCGACTTCATGTACTAACAGATACAGTACTTCAATCCCGCTTCTCGCACTTGGAACTCGCCAGAATGGCAATAAAAGGAGGTGCGGATACCATCCAGTTCCGCCAGAAAATTGGGGCAACTCGAGAGATGATTGAGATTGTCCGACAGTTAAAACAGTTGTGCCTAGACTCTGGTATAACACTTATAGTAAACGACCGTGTAGACGTTGCGATTGCCGCAGAGGCAGATGGCGTCCATTTAGGACAAAATGATTTCCCTATCGCTCTTGCACGCAAACTATTAGGCAAAAGCCGGATCATTGGCGGATCTGCAGCTTCCCTTGAAGAAGCCCGGAAGTGCCTCGCTGAAGGAACAAACTACATCGGGTTTGGTCCCGTTTATCCGACTGCATCCAAAGCAGATGCGGATCCTGTCACCGGGATTAAACTCCTGAAACAGGCGGTTGAAATTATCCCTCTCCCTATTATTGCTATCGGTGGCATCAATATAGAGAATACGCCTGAGGCGATACGGGCCGGCGCACAAGGGATCGCTGTGATCTCTGCTGTTTGCTGTCAAGAAGATCCTGAGCAGGCGACCCGGACGTTGTATAACGCTCTCCAAACAGAGCCATTAAAAGGAAATCATGCCTAAGACTCTTGAAGATATCGGAGAATTCGGATTGATTCACCGAATTCAAAAACTCCTCAAAAAAGAGGGGGTTAAAACACCCGGAGTGACACTGGGAATCGGGGATGATACTGCATCTATCCGACCTCGTCCCGGGTATGAGCTATTGGTCACTTGTGATTGCCTGGTAGATGGTCAACATTTCCTATCAGATCGCATCACTCCCTTAGATTTAGGACGACGGGCGATGGTGGTTAACATAAGTGACATCGGTGCTATGGGCGGTCAGCCTCTATACGGCCTTGTGTCATTAGGGCTAAAAACAGACACGCCTGTCGCGGATGTGGAAAACATGTATCGTGGATTCGCAATGGAACTCAATCCGTTTGGGGCCTCTATTATCGGTGGCAACATCACCAAGACGCGGGATGCCATTTTCATTGACATCACCTTACTTGGCGAGGTAGAGCAAAGCAAACTCATGCTCCGTTCTACAGCCAAGGCTGGAGATGCGATTCTGGTCACAGGGTATCCAGGACAAGCCGCAGCAGGTCTGCAATTTCTGCTGCGTTTCCAGTCAAGAAAGGATATTCGAGAGCATCCGCTGGTACGCGCCTACAATACTCCCTCTCACCGCGCACGGGAAGGACAGGCAATTGCCCGCTCAGGGCATGCAACAGCTATGATTGACACCAGCGACGGATTCCTGGGTGATCTGGGACATATCTGTCAGGATAGTAATGTAGGGGCTGTACTAATTCAGGAAGAATTACCTATAAGTGAGGATCTTCGTCAAGCTGCTCTCGAACTAAATTTGGATCCTTACGAATTGTTCTTACAGGATAGCGATGATTACGAGTTGATCATCACCAGTCGTCCTAAAAACGCGGCTCATATCCGTTCTGCTGTTGCTTCAGTCGATAATGTGCCTGTCACTGAAGTCGGTAAGATTACTGATTCAGCCGGGGATATCCAATTGATACTTCCTGATGGTACTCGTCGGCGCATCACCCCTTCAGGATGGGATCACTTCACAAAAGGAGAAAGATAGGATGTTTGACCAAAATCTCGCGCAAAAGGCAGGAGAAAATCTGAAGAGTCTCCGTGAGAAGAAGCCTTTGATTCATAACATCACGAACTATGTGGTCATGAATTACACCGCGAATGCATTGCTCGCCTGCGGTGCTTCACCTGTGATGGCCCATGCATCAGAGGAAGTCGAGGAGATGGTTTCCTTTGCCGGCGCACTTGTACTTAACATCGGAACCCTCACCCCTTACTGGGTTGATTCGATGCTCAAAGCAGGCAAACGTGCCAACGAACTGAATGTTCCGGTTATTCTGGATCCAGTGGGTTCAGGGGCTACGAAACTGCGGACTGATTCTGCCAAGCGACTTATAGAAGAAATCTCCATAAAAGTGGTTCGGGGAAATGCCTCTGAAGTGCTTTCCCTAGCCCATGAGGGTTCCAAAACAAAGGGTGTTGACTCCATCCACACTGTGGACGAGGCAGCCGATGCAGCTCTTGTACTCTCTAAGGAACTGAATATTACTCTGGCAATTACGGGGAAAATAGATCTCATCACAGATGGAGAGCGTATCTACCGTGTTTCTAACGGCCATGACCTAATGGGTTATTGTACGGGCACGGGCTGCACTGCAACGGTCCTTATTGGAGCGTTCTTGGCAGTGGATTCTGACCCTGTCACAGCAACAACCACTGCACTCGCCTACTTCGGCCTTGTGGGCGAGAAAGCAGCCACAAAAGCCCAAAGCCCCGGCAGCTTCCAAATAGCCATGCTCGATGCACTTTACAATATGGATGAAAAGCAGATGGAGGAAGGAGCGAAAATCCGTACTCAATAGATAATTGCAGCTCTGTTAAGAATTCAAATTTTTAATATTTTCTGCTTTCAGTGCGCCATTTGATCTTTATGTTAAGTATTAGACGAACCAGGTTGTGAGGGATATACTCCTTGATAACTCAAATGAGAATTGATAAAATTTCTTACCGGCTAAAATAACGGACAATTGAGCCATGATCATAGCTGAATTTGCAATCTTTCCTACTAGTGAAGGGGTGTCAGTAAGTAAATACGTCAAGGAGGCCATTAAAGTCATTGAAAGCTCTGGCCTGAAGCATGAAACCGGTGGTATGTCTACAACTATCGAAGCTCCTGATTTGGATACCTTGTTCAAAATCATAGAAAAATGTCACGAAGCTATGGTGAAAATGGGAGCCCAAAGGATTCATATAGACCTTAGGGTGGACCACCGCCTGGACGTAGAAGCCTCAATCGAATCAAAACTTAAAGCTCTGGGAAAAAGATAAATTGATCACTCCTTAAAGAAACGCCTCAGCTGCTTTCCCTCAGAAGCGGCCTCGTAAGGCAAGTGGGACCACCTGCCCCCTTCATGGAAATATCTTCTCCTCCGTATTCCCAAACTTCAATTCCTTTATCTTCGAGCATCTGTTTTGTCCGAGGATTACCAGATATCATGATGCACTTTCTAGGGGAAACCGCAAGAATATTGCAAGCCATGGTCTCAAATTCAGAATCTGAAACCTCGAGGAGTCGCATGCCGCGGCGCAGGAGCCACTCTCTGAAGGGTACG
>JAUWBX010000455.1 GCA_030609625.1 Phycisphaerae bacterium | reverse complement strand
TTTCAATTGTATGCGGCTCTGTTGCCGCGAGGTAATAACCCGCGATTATCGGTGGCTACGCACCACCTTGTCGCATAAGCTTTATCGGCTTATGACGACGTTTACAATCACGGGGGCCGGTCGTTCCATATTTTCTACGATAATAAAGTGCCTAAAGTGAGCTAAAGTTGGAAGATTTTTCCCATCCACTTCATTCGCTTCACTCATTCAGTGGCTGCCACACATTGCACCCTAAAAGGCTTTGGGTTTATGGAATGATTCCGCGTGTGCAACAAGTTTCACACCCTACATAGCTGGATTCCTGCTCCTTCGGCCTTGCTCAGGACAGGTTCCGCAGGAATGACAATAAGGAATATCGAATTGTGAAGTTGCCAGTGGCGCATCTGGAATTGCGTCGTCCCTTCGGCTGCGCTCAGGGCAGGCTTGCCGACGACGGCTAAACAATTTCCAATGAATTGGGGAGAGTAAATATTCAAGGAGAACCTGCGGTAAAACCGCAGGCTAAATACGGATTTATTTGCGTAAATAAAAGGTTGCAAATTCCGCTGATTGGCTTTATATTTATCAATTCTGCCTGCACCTGTCGGTAACGCAGGTACAGGTGTTCACTTTTGAAAGGATTGATAAATGAAATATGACGTAGCTGATTTGTCATTGGCGGCGGGGGGTAAGAAACGTATTCTCTGGGCAGATAATGATATGCCTGTCCTGGCGGCGATACGCAGGCGGTTTGCAAAGAGCAAGCCATTGAAGGGTATGAATGTCTCGGCATGTTTGCATGTAACCGCAGAGACGGCTAATTTGGCCCGGGCGCTCAAGGCCGGCGGGGCAAATGTTGCTTTATGTGCGTCGAACCCGCTCAGTACGCAGGACGATGTAGCGGCTTCGTTAGTGAAGGATTTCAAGATAGCGACTTTTTCCATCTGCGGCGAGAACCGGACCACGTACTACAAACATATTAACGCGGCAATCGACCATAAGCCTGTTATTACGCTTGATGACGGTGCTGATTTGGTGAACGAATTACATACCCGCAGAAAGAAAGATGCTCCCCGGATTATTGCGAGTATGGAAGAGACCACTACGGGAGTTATTCGTCTGCGGGCTTTGGCGAATGAAGGCAAGTTAAAGTTTCCGGTCATTGCGGTAAATGACGCTGCGACCAAACACCTGTTCGATAATCGCTACGGCACGGGACAATCGACGGTTGACGGTATCATTCGCGCGACCGATTTTCTGATGGCCGGCAAAAAGATTGTTGTGGCAGGGTACGGCTGGTGCGGGCGCGGCCTTGCTATGCGGGCCAGGGGGATGGGGTCGATTGTTGTCGTTACGGAAGTTGATGCGGTCAAGGCCCTCGAAGCGGCTATGGACGGGTTTGAAGTTATGCCGATGGCGAAGGCGGCAAAAGTGGGCGAGCTGTTCGTAACGCTTACGGGCAATAAAAACGTTATACGGGCTGAGCATTTCCGTGCGATGAAGGACAGAGCGGTTGTTGCCAACAGTGGACATTTTAACGTTGAGATAGATATACCGGCCCTGAAACGGCTCAGTAAAAAGGTAATCCGTAATGTGCGCAACAATGTTGTTGACGAATATATCCTGAAAAATAACAAGCGCATTTACCTCCTGGCTGAAGGGCGGTTAATTAATCTTGCGGCCGCGGAGGGTCATCCTGCGAGCGTGATGGATATGAGTTTTGCGACGCAGGCGTTACAGGCTGAATACGTGGTAAAAAAACGAGGTAAGCTTTCTGTTGCCGTGCACGATGTCCCGATAGAGATAGAGTGGAAGGTAAGCAAACTCAAACTAAAGTCAATGTCGATAGGCATAGACAAACTTACAGCCGAGCAGGTTGCTTACCTTGCCAGCAGCGGTGAAGGGACGTAGCTTGTTAAATCCGAAATTCTAATACCGAAATCCAAATTAGAAAGTGCCTAAAGTGAGCTAAAGTGACTAAAGTTAAAAAACAAATAACTTTAGGCACTTTACAGTTTAGGCACTTTAGCTCACTTGGTATTGTTTCGTGCTTAGGATTTCGAATTTAGTACTTGATACTCGATTGCCTTTATAGGCACTGAATCGTCCAGTATCAAAGTGAGGCTTATGGATAATAAAGAGACAGAGAAGGCGCCGATAGCGGTCTCGAAGTCTTTTATGGCAATTGGCCCCACGCTGCACTACAGCCATAAGAATGTTCAGCGGTGCTGGTTTCTTGCTGTTGCGGCCTTTGGTGTGAGCTGTTTTTTCTGGTCGAAGATAGCAAGCGGCTCATTTTGGTCGTTCGACATTCAGACGGCAGCAAGGCCGGCATTCTGGCATTTGGGCCAGACAATCATAAGCGGAGTGAGCATATTCGAGTACCCCTGGCAGATTGTTGTTTTAGGACTGCTTATGGGTATTTTGTCAATCGTTCCGGTATTGATATCGCAACTGATGAGCTTCAGTTATAGTTTTGTTTTTATATTGTCGGTGTTTTTTTTGGCCAATTTGCCGGGTTTCGCGGTTTGTTTATTTGTAAGCTGTATTGCGGCGGCGTGTCGGCCTCTTCGTTTTCGCTCGCGTTTTGTTGCGATAGCGTTATGCACGGCACCCCAGCTTCTTTACTGGGGATACTTCGGCGGTGCCAGGGGGGTAGAACCTATCAAGTGGGGTTTTTCTTTCGCGCCGTGGATTTTTGCCTGGCTTGATGCTTTAACCATAGCAGGCTTTGTTCTGGGCATAGGCCATTTTACGCGTTATCGGCCGGGCCTGGTCTGGATTTTCACGTCCATTACACTCATGCTGGCGGTTGTTGTGTTTGAAGTAACTATCGGATTTGATG
>JAUWBX010000450.1 GCA_030609625.1 Phycisphaerae bacterium | reverse complement strand
AGTCTACTTCAATTACTTGAAACTGGGTGAACGCTTACGTTTATCTTATAGATAGGAGGCGTATATGGTTAACTTTCACCTAAAAATATTGGAAAAAAACGGAGTAAAGGAATTTGCGGTTATTCCTTATGATGAATTTCTCAACATACAGCAGGAGCTTGATGATTATGAATGCTTAAAAGCCTTAAGAGAAGCTAAGGCAAAAGAAGCTGATGCGGAAACTGTATCTTTTGAAAAAGCTAAAAAGATTTTGGATATCGAATAAAATGGCTGGTGAAAAATACAAGACAGCAACTAATATCGTTCTGCTGGACCTGAGGGTAAATATGGACAGCTACCTGTTTTCCATATCTTAATTGCTTATTTAAAGCCAGACCACCTCGCCAGGAACATGGCAAATCCAGGGGATACTTTCATAGAGCCTATACATCATCTTTTAACATTTTGATGATGTGTTTGGCAAGGATGTCTTTTATCTCTCTATGCCTTGCAATTGGTTGTGAAACTTTTGTTCTGGGATTCTGATACCAGTCGTGCCTACCACCATGCCTGATGAGCGCACAACCCGTTTCTTCCAATTTCTTTATTAAATCCCTTCTTTTCACGATATTTCCAGCACAGCAACTTTACGAACGCATGGGATAGTACCACTGGTCAATTCACAATATATATCTCTTAAGTTCTCTTTTAGCTGCTCAATTGTTTCACCCTGTGTCATATAATCTGGATATTCCTCCAGATATCCAATCCACATATTATCTTCTTGCCAGTATACATATTTTTTTGTTTGCATTATCCTATCCTTTTTATTGGCTAACGTTCTTTGCTATACCATTATAATAGCTATTCAAATTGTATATTAAAACAGATACTTTGTCAAGATAAATAGTGACCAAAGCCTTCCCTGCCGAAATTTCAGACTCAAGGTTGGTTTGGCTTGTTAAATGGTCGGTTGAGTGTATAATCTGGGAATATGACTGTAAATACTGAAAAACTGACGCCTGCGATGAAGCAGTTTCACAGGTTCAAGCAAAAGTATCCCGATTGCATAATGTTTTTTCGCATGGGCGATTTCTATGAGACCTTTTACGAAGATGCCAAGACCTGCTCAAAGGTCCTGGGCTTAACTTTGACCAGTCGAAGCAAAGGCAAAAATCCCATCCCGTTGGCCGGCGTGCCATATCACGCTGTCGATGGGTATCTGAAAAAAATGTTACAGGCCGGCTACAAGGTCGCCGTTTGCGAGCAGGTCGAAGACCCTAAAACCGCAACGGGCGTTGTCAAACGCGACGTTGTGCGAATCGTTACCCCCGGCACGCTGACCGACGATACCTTTCTGACTGCCAAAGAGGACAATTTCCTCTGTGCCGTCAGTATGGGCACAAAACAGCAGGCCGCTATAAGCTGGGTCGATATTTCGACCGGCCACTTTTTCGCCCAGGAGCTGCCTGAAGGAAAACTGCTCGATGAGCTGATGCGATTGTCACCGGCCGAGTGTCTGCTTGCCGACAGACGCGGCGAGCTGTTTGAGGCCGAGACAAAAAAGCTCATCAGGGACATCACGCAATTAACCAACGCCATTGTTACCGAACGTCCCGGCTGGTATTTCGACCCTTATCAGGCAAGACAGCGTCTGCAAAAGCATTTCGGGACAGCTACGCTCGAAGGCTTTGGCATCGGCGACGATGACGATGGCCTTATTTGCCCTGCCGGCGCTGTCATCGAATACCTCAACGAGACACAAAAAACCACGCTCGGCCATATCCGGAACTTGAAAAAAATAGACGGTCAAAACTTTCTGCAGATCGACCCGGCCAGCCTGCGGAGCCTGGAAATCCTGCGGACCATTCGCACCGAAAGCAAAAAAGGCTCACTGCTGGACTGCCTCGACGAAACGATAACCGGTATGGGCGGCAGAATGTTTAGAAACTGGTTGTGTATGCCGTTGTGCGAGCTTGGTGCTATCGAATTGCGACAGGATGCCATCGAAGAAATCAAAGATGTCGATGACAAGTTAGCCGAGGTTCGCAAACTGCTCTCGAACATATCCGACACCGAGCGAATCGCCGCCCGCATCAGCACGTTCAGGGCAAGTCCGAGAGACTTGGTGGCCCTTGCAGCCACACTGCGGCAGATACCGCTGCTGCGAGGAATCCTGCAGCAATTCAGCGCCGACCTGCTCGTGCGGCTGGCTGGCCAATGTGATAGTATGGACGAGTTAGCTGAACTGCTCGAATCTGCAATCAAGCCGGAGCCGCCAACGCATCTGCGTGACGGAGGCGTGATAAAGGCGGGCTTTTCCGAAGAGCTTGACCGCCTGCGCTCGATTTCCAGAGACGGCCAAAGCTGGCTAAGGAACTATCAAAAAGAACAAGCCGAGCGGACAGGAATCGGCAATCTTAAAATCGGCTACAATAAGGTCTTCGGCTACTATATCGAAATAAATCACTCCTCGGCGGACAAGGTCCCCGCCGACTATGTTCGCAAGCAGACAATCAAAAACGCCGAACGATACATCACCGAAAAGCTCAAGGAATACGAGACCCAGGCCCTCAGCGCCGATGAAAAGGCACTCGAATTAGAACAGCAGCTATTCGACCAGCTCCGCCGTCAATCCGCGCAATACGTAAGCCGACTGCAGGAGCTTGCTGAGACCATCGCCCAATGCGATTGTCTGGCTGCCCTTGCATATCTTGCCAGGCGGCGAAACTATGTTCGCCCGAAGATTACTGACGGCGGGGAGCTGAGCATTCACGAAGGCAAACATCCGGTATTAGCTGAAACGCTCGGCCCGGAGTTTGTGCCGAACGATATCGAGCTTGGCGATGGCGCCGGCGATATCCTCGTAATCACAGGCCCGAATATGAGCGGCAA
>JAUWBX010000329.1 GCA_030609625.1 Phycisphaerae bacterium | reverse complement strand
GTAGTCGCCGTGCATGTGTGATTGGATGCCGATGACGTTGTAAAGCGGCTGTCCGCTGTCATCGACCAATTGTGAAATCACCTTTTCGGCATAAGATGGGTCGGTTCGATAGTCGTTGATGAGCAGTGTGGCTTTAGGATTGGCCTTGCGCGCGCTCTTGAACGACTCGCGGACGTATGCCCCGATGCCCATTCTGCGGATGGCCTCGGTCAATATTGGCGCACGTTCCTTGCATCCGGGGCGGTCGTAATGTGTTGCCTCGTTGACTACGTCCCAGATATCGATTTCGTTTTTGAAGCGCCGGGCGCATCGCCCAATCCGGTCCAACTGTAATCGCATCGCTGAGTCAGGGTCTTTGGGCAGCCAGGACGGCTGGGCGTAATTCCAGGCCAGCGGGTGCCCCTTGGTCGTTATGTTCCGGGCCTTGCACCAGCGGACAATCTCTTCGGTGCGGGCGTCGTCCGGCTGGCCCCGCCGGCGCTCATAATTCCACCAGTAGAAAGGCAGCGTGGCAAAATTCAGCAGCGCAGCGAAACGCTCCGCATAGGCGGCGTTGTCCTCCGGTGTCCTGCACTTGTTAAGTTTGAAGATGTTGCAGCCGAACAGAAACTTGTGCCTCTTCTGTTCTATGCTTACAGTTGAACCGCTTTTAAGCGATTTCCCATTTGGTCCAAGAAGTCTCAAGGCTGCACTACCCATACGATATTTCTCAATGTGGGTATCGACTTGACTGAGAATCTGGTCCCTTCGTTCTCTCACTGCGAGCAGATACGTCGGCAAGGCTAACGAAGCCGCACCCAATCCCGTAACTTTAAGAAAAGTTCTCCGATTCATAAGATATCCCTTTCGTTCCGGTTTTAGAAGAAAAACCCCGCAATAAATTGCGGGGCTAAACATAAGAAAAGAGTTTGCTTATACGGCCTCATTGACCATTTTAATTTCTTTGAATCTGCAAAAATACTCAAGCTCTTTAGTGATATCTCCATAGCATGTCTGTCGATGCAGTCCGCTCGACCAGTTTTTCCAGAGAGTCTCTACATCACCGTCCACCTTGACCGTAATCTTGGTTCGGCAGCCTCTGTCTATATCAGGGGCATCGATGACTTCACCTGTGAAGTATGGCAAAAAGTCGGTACCAACCAATTTTGCCTGAGTAACTTTTTGGCCGATGCGCATAAACACCTGCGGGGTAACTCCTTCTCTTCGTTCCATAACCGTTCGCAGCTTGTACGGAGCAGCCGGCCCTGCCGGGCCATCCATTTTCGTTGTTCCAAGACAGTGAGCTAAAATGATGCTGTTGTTGGATTCATCTACTGTTGGGTCACTGATAAAGCCGGGCTTTCCTGAGAGTCCCTGTAATATTATGTGGGTCATAGCGCTGCGTAAATCCGATTCACAGATACCGCCTAATCCCATATTGTTAAGTCTCGTAAAGCCGAGACAGGGATAAGCAGGCAGTTTAATGGTTTTGTCCCACATAGTGCCGTAACAATCAATGGTCATCACGGTCGCATCTTCGGCGTCCAGCAAATTTTCCAGAGCCAGTGCCAGTTTACAGGATTTGAATATGTCTGAGGTGGAAGGCTCTACAACTTTAACCGCTTCTTTAGTCCAGCGCTCGGTTTCGGCCTTTGCCTTGCTGTTACTAACGGCGTTATAGGCATCGAGAACCTGCTCAAGCTCGATTCGTTTGATTTCTGTGCCGAATTTGTTTTTCATAGCGTTAGCATATCCGGTGAACGAGCGGGTTGTGACGTTAAGAATCTTGGCCTCTCTTAAATGATGAATCGCACGGAAAGGTCTTATGGCGACTGCTAATTGTTTGTAATCGCTGGTGAGCATACATTCCATCCTGGCTCCGAGCTCCTGTTTTTGCAAAGCGCCGAATCCTGTCCAGCCGTGCCCGGAATACGGAACAGCGAAAACCACTGTGGGCTTACCTACGCTGAGAATCTCATTTAGAATCGACCTTATTCCCATACTGAGGTGAATCACCAGGATACCGTCGGCTTCTTTCAATTTGCTTTTGAAGGGGCCAACCTGATCGGCAGAACTAATCAATCTATCAACAACAAACTCTACATCGGACAACTCGTCTTTTAGTTTTGCGAACTCGGATTCATAGAATTGGATTTCCTTCCTAAAATCCAGTTTCGGCTTGGGCCAGAGACCACCCGAAGTGCCAATATAAATTCTGGCCACTTTGACTTTTGTTCCTCTGCAGCCCGGGCTTATAAGCCTGGAACCTTTTGGATTGGCACCGAACGCTAAGATGCCCGAACCGCCGAGACATAGAGCGCTTCCCGCCACTGTCAATTGTACAAATTCTCTTCGATTCATTTTGTTGTTCATTGCAACCTCCTTTTTCATAGTTCAGATAAATGTACTCTGGCCCACAAATGATTTATGTTTAACTCAAGTGCTTTCTCAAACTCCGCCTTGGCCTCTGTTTGCATTCCTTTCCCTAAGTATGCTAAGCCCAGCAGGTAATGGGTATTTGCCATTTTAATATTATGGGCTTGTTCTTCTCCAAACTTCGCAAAGAATGTCACGACAGGCCCCGTCTTTGCGGACTCTATCAATTCGTCGAATGTCCTCTTCGCCTTATCTTCTTGGCCAAGTTTCTTCAAAGCCAGGCCCTTATAGTAGCTGTACTCTGACCGGCGAACCTCTACGGATGCCGATTTTGCAAAATACTCTCTGGCTTTTTGGATATTGCCCAAGGCCTCATAAGCAGTCCCTATAAAGAAATGAATTTGACAGATTCTCCTGTCACGTTTTGGTCTTCCTACTTCCAGATTTTCAGGGTATTGGAGTGCCGCTTCAAAATCCTTAATCGCCTCCAGATATCTTTTGCCCTTAAGTTTTTTTTGACCTCGTAGTAGATGGGCATCGACATATACGTTATGAATCCGCCCCCCGCCTTCCCAGGTATGGAAGTGACGGCTGGCAAGTAATTCGATAGCCCTGTCATATTGCTGCAATAGCACATAGAGAGCGATTTCTCGTGAAAGAGCATCATCACGTTTGATTATCGTTCTATGGTTCTCTTCCAAAAGTTTGAGTCTTTTCTGAGGTAACACCCC
This sequence comes from Phycisphaerae bacterium, assembly GCA_030609625.1. Lineage (GTDB taxonomy): Bacteria > Planctomycetota > Phycisphaerae > Sedimentisphaerales > Anaerobacaceae > NIOZ-UU13. The sequence goes on along the minus strand of JAUWBX010000329.1, from coordinate 950 downwards.
CCCTGCCTCATAAAGAAGGTCCAATTCATAATAGACCCTTGGGTCCTTTTTATCACAGGCTACTGCTTTTTCCAAACCGGCAATGGCTTTGGGAATATTATTCTCTGTCCTCGCATAGACTAACCCAAGATTCCGATGCACGGTTGCAAAGCTATCATCCAGAGCTTGTGATTTTTCCCATTCTTTTATTGCCCTTTCAGGTTGATTATCATAAAGAAGATTTCCAAGATAATAAGGAGCGAGCGCATCCGATGGGTTATCATTAATAGCACTACTGAGCACATCTATTGTCTCTAAGCGAAATGGAAAGCAATAATCAGGGGGCATCTCGCTTGCCATGCGGTAGTACCTGGAAGCCTTTTCAGTGTTTCCCTTTTTCTGGTAAAAATAGCCAAGATAATAATAGAGCATCGGGTGCGTGCAGGCCTCTTTTTCATTGGAATCCACCAATAATCGCAGGCACTGGATTGCTTCATCCCATAAACCACAATTGCCGTAGTCAACAGCCACCTCCAGACAGGACTGCACCTCACTTCTGCTCTTTACCTTTAAGGTGTTCATAGCTTCTGTTGCTTCTTTTTTCAAACCCGCTGCGTCTTTTGCAAGGTAAAGCTCGTATCCCGCCCAAAAGTCAAGTGTATCAAAGGCCAAAATACTTGAGGCCAGTTTTGCTGCCTGGTCAAAACGTTTCAGTTGTCTAAACACCGCGGATTTTAGGTTCAACGCCTTTGTGTTCCAGGCGTTTGCAGCGATTGAACAGTTGATGTGTTTCAAAGCTTTCTCAAAGTTTCCTCTTATGCAGTCGATTTCAGCCAGATTATAATAGCCGGCTGTATGAAATCCATAACTCCATGTCGCCTTATAAAAGGCGTCGTAGGCAGCATCGTATTTCCCCTGAAACTTCAAAGCCAACCCCAAATAGTAGTAGGCTTGACCGTTTTTCGGGCTGG
>JAUWBX010000035.1 GCA_030609625.1 Phycisphaerae bacterium | reverse complement strand
AAAGATTAAAATGAAAATAAGGGTCTTACATGTAATAGACCATCTGGGCTACGGTGGAGCACCCGTCGTTGTCAAAAATATAGTCGAAAGGCTCAGCAGCGAGGACATCGAAACTTTCGTCTGCGCGCTTAGGACGAACCCCGAAGCCATGCCAATCAAAACCACGCTCATCAGCTTAACATATCACAAGTATAACCCCTTTGCCTTCTTAGCGATCGCGAAACTCTGCAAGGAGCACGAGATAGACATTATCCACGCCCACTTGCAGAAATCGATAATAAGCTGCCTTCTTGCAGGTTTTCTTTGTGACGCCAAAATCATCATTCACGAGCACGGCCCGATTTTCCGCGGCGGCACCGGTTGTATCTATCGGCTGCTTCTGAAACTGTTAGCCACAAAAGCATCCATCGCAATTGCTAATTCACAAGCAACAAAGTCAGCTTTGAACCAAACAGCCGGATTTGCGAAAGAATCAATTTACATAGTAAGTAATTTTATTGACTTCGCCCGTTTTGACCACACGCTTTATGGTGGCACGGCCTTCCAGGCCGTGAGTCAATCACACGGGCAAGATGCCCGTGCCACCACGGCCAGGGACACACTTGGAATCGCTGAGAACAAAACACTTGTCGGATTTGTGGGCAGGCTCGATAGTTGCAAGGGAGTGGATTTACTAATCAACGCCGCGGCGATTCTGTGCAAAAAAGACCAGCGATACCATTTTGTTATTGTCGGCCAGGGAGCACAAAGAAAACAGCTTGAACATCTGGCTCTTCGATTAGGGCTGAAAGAAAAAGTTATCTTTACCGGATTGTGCAGGAACCCGGCGGAAATTATAAGCGCTTTTGATATTGCCGTTGTTCCCAGCAGACGCGAGGCATTTGGTATCGCCGCCATTGAATTTATGCGAATGAAAATACCCGTTATTGCCTCGCCCGTTGGAGGTCTGGCCGAAGTGGTGCAACATAACAAAACCGGAATTTTATTGGACAACCTGAACGCAGAGAATATTGCTGATGCCGTCAACACGCTTATGCAGGACAATTCTTTGCGGGAAAGTCTGATAGAAAATGCCGAAGTTTTCTCTCGCAAATTTAACGGCGCCGAGCAGCTAAAACAAATAACAAGCATATACGAGAAATTATGCCCATAAAAAAAACCAACGGCAGAATCGCCAGGGACCCCGCCTTGCGGGAATCCAATCAATACGACCACCTGCACAGCGAAATATTCAATCCCATCGAGCAGGAGCGATTGGGCAAAGCTTTAAGTACGGCAATAAAAGTGGTGAGTACAAATTCATCCGCCCGCGGCGGACTTACTGCTCTTGATTACGGATGCGGCTCCGGCAATCTTACTAAGCACTTAATAGAGACAGGCATTGAGACGGTCTCGGCGGATATTTCAGATGGCTTTTTAGCTTTGATTGAACGGAATTTTTCTCAAACCGGCTTATCGAAGGTACTGAAAGTTAATGGAGAGGATTTGTCCGGTGTGGCAAACGGCCGATTCGATTTGGTGGCAACTTATTCGGTATTGCATCACGTACCTGATTATCTGCGGATAGTAAAGGAAATGTGCAGAGTGCTAAAACCGGGCGGTGTGATTTATATTGACCACGAGGTCAACGAGTCGTACTACGACAGGCCAAAAGAATACGTCGAGTTTTTAAGAAAAGCCAGGCCGATAATAAATTTCAAACGTTATCTTCGCCTGTTATTTGACGTAAAGGGTTATAAACATATATTCAGGCGGATAAGGAACCCCCGATATAAAAAAGAAGGTGACATTCACGTTTGGCCGGACGACCACATAGAATGGGACAAGATTGAGCAGCTTTTAATCACGGAAGGTCTCGAAATACTCCTGAAAGAAGATTATTTGCTTTACAAAAATTATTACGATGTCGATGTATATAACGAATATAAAGATAAGTGCGCCGACGAACGGCTGTTAATAGCAAGAAAACTATAATTGTTTTTTCCAGCGGAACCAACACAGGTTTCTCTCCAGGGATAAAGGAATTGTGATATGGCGAATCAAAACAATGAACCGGACACTTTTTTCGACCATTTCAGCCGAGGCGACAAATCCACAAAAATGGGAACGAGACTGGTCAAGGCCTTGTCACGGAAAATTTTCCGATATGCTGAGATTGCTTCCGGCACTAACATTTTAGAGATAGGCCCCGGCCGGGGTGTTTTTGCTGATATTTGTCTTGAAAAAGGTATCGAATACTGCGCCGTCGAACCTAACCAACAAATGGCGGCATCACTCGAAAAAAGAGGCGCTAACGTTATTCGCGCAATGGTCCCGCCGCTGCCCGCGATAGACAAAGAATTTGACGCGGTGGTTATGCTTGCAGTTATGGAGCATATGAACAGTATGCAGGACGCTTTGCAGATAACCCGGCAGATAAGAGAGGTTCTAAAGCCGAAAGGTAAGTTTGTAATATGCTCGCCGGATTATTTGAATTGGCGGCACAATTTCTTTAATTGTGATTTTTCACATAACTATGTAACAACCCAGCGCAGGCTCAAACAGCTTCTGGTCAACGCCGGCTTCGAGAATATAAAGAGTTGCTATCTGAGCGGCCCATTGACAGGATTCGTATGTTTCCTGGTCACAGCTTTAGTTTCCCGTTTGCCCTTTGGACTGCTCAACGCGATGTTTGCCGACAATAAGGTTTTTTACAAGCTCTACAAAATACAACTGACCTTTTTGAGAAAGGTGCTTATCCTCGGCGAAAAACCCGATTGACCGAAAGCAAGGTAGAGCGCCTAAAGTTTAGAGTGCCCAAAGTTATAATTTTAGTTCACTTTAGGCACTTTAGTTCACTTTAGGCACTTTAGTTCACTTTAGGCACTTTATGACTACTCGCACCAAACAATTAGCCAAACTTCTTATCAGGATTCTCATCACAACAGGATTGCTGCTCTGGGTCTTTAGCCAAATTGACCTTGAGCAATTCCGGCAAACCATAAAAACGGCAAGGTGGCACTTCCTGTTCGCTGTTTGGGTACTGACCGTAATACTTTTCTGGATTCGGTCAATGAAGATGAAGCTCATCTTGAAAAAGCAAAGCTGCACCGTTGCCACTGCCACAATATTCGGCGCAACGGCAGTTACCTGCCTTTACAGTCTGATTTTACCCGGCGTGCTGAGCACAGGTGTAAAATGGTATATTCTCAGAAAGGGGACCGGAAAGGGAAGCAACGTCCTTAGCAGTATGCTATACAATCAACTCTCAGCGACGGTCGTTTTGATGGTATTCGGACTTGCTGCGTTGATGCTCACCAATCCCACATCACTATCACAGGCTAATACGGAAAATCAAGGGCTGTTGCCCGTCATTTGCGGAATATTACTGACGGCTATAATAGTAATTTATTTACTACTGTTGAACAAACGAACCGGAGGTAAAATCATCAGAGGCGGTGGATTTCTGTTGATACCCCTGCCTCAAAAAATACGCCAAAAAGGCAGGGAGATACTCGACCAGATTGCGACCTTCCAGGCTGCCGGCGCCGGATTTCACCTGAAGATTGTTTCAATTACAATAATCGATACCCTCATCGGCGGCGTTATCATATATATCCTTTCCGCTCATGGCGCAAATGTAATCGCACCTGTAGGGGTATTCGTGTGGCTGTGTGCGGTTATATACGTCCTGGGAAGAATTCCGATATCGGTGGCTAATCTCGGAGTCAGAGAATTTACATTAGTGGGATTGCTGGCGCTCTACGGCGTGGACAAATCACAGGCGCTGCTAATGTCAATGATACTATTCTCCGCACTAATCGTTATGGCTGTTATCGGCGCAATATATCAACTGTCCTGGACTGTGAGTGAAAAGAAATCGAATATTTAGCCCCCGGTTTTACCGGGGGTTTTTCTCCTTACCGCATAGGGAACTTGCCGCACAGTTGCTTCACTTTATCTCTTACCTCGTTCCTCAGGGATTCATCTATCTCGTATTCCCTATCGTTTATTATCTTTACTTCCCTTAACACCGCATCTATAAACTCAGATATCTTGTCCATCTCTGCCGCCCCCATTCCATTTTTCGTAACGATAGGCGTCCCCAACCTGATACCGCTGGTAATTGAAGCTGGCTTCTTATCGTAAGGCAGCCTTATCATATCGACAACTATATTGCAATCTTCGAGGCATCTTTGTGCCATAGCGCCCGTCAAAGTCTCTCTGAAATCCTCCATATTTATCAGAACCATATGGTTGTCCGTCCCCTTCGTCAGCACGTCATATCCCGAATCCGACAAATTACTTGCCAGTCTTTTTGCATTTTCTATTATTTTGAATTGCCTGACTTTGTATTCATCGGAAAGTGTTTCCTTAAAGAAAACCGCTTTTGCTGCTATATGATTAAAATAAGGCGTCCCCTGTACGCCCGGAAACGTCGCGTCCTGAATATGTCTCCATAACGGCATGTCCCTGCCCCAGACCTTTATTTGCAAATCGTAGTCCTTGCCCATCAATATCACCCCGCCCCTCGGACCGCCCCCCTTGTATGTACTTGTCGTTGTAAAATGCGCATAATCTATAGGTGACGAATGAGCGCCGGAAATCACTAATCCTGATATATGTGAAATATCCGCCAAAAGATACGCCCCGACGCTGTCCGCAATCTCTCTGAATCTCTTAAAATCTATCTTCCTAACGTAAGCACTGGCACCACACATAATCAGCTTGGGTCTGACTTTGACTGCTTGCTCTCTGATAGCATCATAGTCCAGAAGAAAGGTTGTTTTATCCACAAAATAGCTTTCTATCTCGAAGAATTTCCCGGCAAGCGTGCCCGCTCCTCCATGCGATGGATGTCCCCCCTGCTCTAAACCAAGACTCAATACTTTATCGCCTCTGTCTAATATTGCGGCAAGGACAATCTGGTTGGCGCCGCTGCCGGAATGAGGCTGGACATTTGCGTACCGGGCGCCGAAAGCCTCTTTGGCCCTGACCACAGCTAATCTTTCCACGTCGTCAACAATCTCACAGCCCCCATGATACCTGGCGCCGGGGAAACCCTCGCTCGTCTTATTCTGAACGACCGAGCCAAGAGCAGCTAAAACCGCCCTTGAGCACTGGTTCTCCGCAGCGATAAGTTGAAGTGTGCTTTGCAGCCTTTCGTACTCTTTTGTTATTAACTCATAAACCCGGCTGTCTTGTTCTTTCAGAGCACTGAATATATTTTCGTGATACGCCTGCGCGTCGTGGCTCGGCCCCGCCGAGACAGATGAAGATAATTTTTCCGGCGGCATTTCCAACGTCTTCGAATCCTTTCTTCAGCTAAAAAGAAATTTCATCACTATCGAAGAACCTCCGTCCGTTTGGCGAAATCACCATCCACGAACCACGAATAACGTACGCAAAGAAAAAGGTGGCCGAATAAACTATGCAAAGGTTTCTGCCTTTTGCGCTTGGGATTTTGCCTATTCGTCGGGATAGACAAACTCAGCATGTTTCTGATTTTCGTTCTTGGCTCTGGGCGCTTTCTTAAACGTCACGTTCACTTGTCCGAGAGGTGGAGACTCAATCCCCTTACCATTTAACATGTTTTCGATAGTAAGGATTTGCAGTCGTGGATATGGTTTGTCTCGCCACGGCGATTTATAGAATCCGGCGCTCGCCGCTTCAGCCCGCATCGGCTTTGTTGCTTTTTGCATACAAATAAACACTCCTATTTCCGCTTTCTCACGCTCTATTACCCCTCGCAAGTCCCGAACATGCCCTGGACCTGTTTGTCCTGCCTTAACAGAAAAGATGATCTGCTTGGTTTTTGTCTTCTTGTTTTCAGCTTCATCGTGAAAATAAAGCCGACCATCAATTCCCTTGTCCGCTCCCTTCTTTTGTTCGGCAGGACGCGCGCCAACCAATCCCAGCGCCCACCACTGGAACTGATATGGATCGCTTTCAGCTAAAGTCTTTGCATCCGGTAAAGAAACAGGTTCTCCTACCACATGATAACTCACTTTGTTCCCGAACATATCTTTGAGTCTGTGTTTCATCAAAGCCACTGCCAGATGAGTAACATCAATTCCTATCCAATTCCGATTAAGTCTTTGGGCAACCGCTACTGTGGTGCCACATCCACAGAACGGGTCAAGTATTGTATCACCTTCATTGCTCCCGGTCTTGATAATGCGGTCAAGTAGCGCCTCTGGCTTTTGTGTAGGATAGCCCAGACTTTCTTTCTGGGAACCGTGAAGATGTTCAATATCATCCCAAATATCAGTGACCGCCCTCCCCGGCATCTCATCTAAATATCTTTTCTCCCTAACAACTTTTCCCTTTTCCGGAACAATAACCCGTCCATTCTTCCACGCCTTGCTCATCCGCTCTTTTGTCCAACGCCACACTCGCACCGTTCCGCTCCCAGGAGGAAATTCGTATGTCAGATTCGGTCGGTCCTTGTTCGGATTGGTCAAGTCCCCCAGCATGTAACGGCGCCCTGTCTCCTTCTCAACATGACTATAGAATTTTTCAATGTAAGCTGGATCGTTTTCGGTGTATTGCTGCTTAAATACAACTTCTTCTGTCTTTCCGTAGCACAGAATTATATCGTGTGCCCGTGAAAGACGTATGGTTGTATGTGATTTTGGCTGTGCCCGTTTCCACACGATTTCATTTTTGAAGTTTACAGGCCCAAACACAGCGTCCATTAACATCTTCAAGTAATGGCTCGCTGTTGGGTCACAATGCAGATAAATCGAGCCGGTCGGTTTCAATACCACGTGCAGTGCTATTAACCTTGGAGCCATCATTGAAAGGTAAGCCATCATATCACTTTGGCCTAAAAATGTCAGAAAACCCTGCATCACTTGAGCAACCCGCTGAGGCCCGGTTTCTACTACCTCATGATACGATGCAGCAGCGGCCTGATCCCATCGCCAGGTGTCCCCAAAAGCCTTAATCTGAGCGGCTGAACGACTCCCGTTTTGTTCTGCAAAAAGCACGTTGTAATCTTGATTGCTCTTGAAAGGCGGGTCAAGATATATAAGGTCTATCGTCTCGTCCTTGATATACCGCCGAAGAATGTCAAGATTATCGCCATAATACAAAACGTTTTTCGTCATACATCATTATCCGTTAATTCTTGAAAAATCTATATCATCTGGAATGGTCCATTCCACATATTTAGCAATTCTTTTGATAAAATCGACCTTAGTTTCAGAATCTTCTCTCTCATCCCAATCTTTGCTCCTTTCTTATCAATCCCTAATTCCCGAAAATATCACATTCCACCTCGCAATACACTACCCTAACCCGCAATTCCCGTCAAAATAAATCTGCGCAACTTGTGCCAGCGAAAGTGGGTATCAGTGAAATCCGTGGTTAACTATACCTAAACCCGCAACCGCTTAACTAAAAAAACTCCTGACAATATCGTTAAACGTTACGTACAAAATAAGTGTTAATATAAGCGCCCAGCCGGCATAAGCTATAATCCCCTGTACCCGCTCGCTCAACGCCGAACCCTTCACCTTCTCAACCAACAAAATCACAACCAATCCTCCGTCAAGGGGCGGCAAAGGCAAAAAGTTAAACACCGCAATTACCGCGCTTATAAGACCGAGAAAATAGACGTAGTAAACCAACGGCTTCTCGGCAACAATGCGATAGCTCAGTGTGATAATACCGACCGGCCCCATAAGATTCTTGGGGCTGACAAGTCCCCCAACCAGACGCTTTAACGTTACATAGGTCTGGGCGACAAACATAACGGTCTTTTTATATCCCATCACGACCGCATCAACAGGGCCGCTGGCTTTGTAAGGCCTTTTTAAATCTTCAAATGGAATAAATTCAGCAAGAGCAGATTTAACAGTAACAGACTCTCCGTCGGTACCTACGTCTAAAGCAACGTTACCTGCTATTTCTTCATCGAGACGCCAATCAATCGTGATGCGTTCCCCGGTGTACATTTTGATTTCCCTGATTATTTCATAGAAGTGTGAGACGGCCGCCCCGTCAACTGCCGTTATCTTTGCACCGCGTGGTATTGCCAGTTTTGGTGGTCCCCCTTCGGCATTGATAGTCTTGGCAACAATCGGATGCTCGGCGTCGAGTGCAACGCCGATTCCAATTAGAACCCTGTCACTGCCGGCTGGTTTCTGGGGCTTGACTGTAACAGTAAAAACCTCTTCGACACCGTTGTCATTGGTACGCAGCACCTTGACAGGCAGTTCCTTGTCTTCGGACTTTTCTGTAACGTCGCGCATCTCGCTATAAGTGGGATTCTCAACATCGCCAATCGCAACAACGACATCATCAGGCTGCAATGAAATCTCATCATCAGCGCTCGGAGCCAGCTCCTCTGAAACAACGGTTATCCGTAAACGCGGAACCATAGAATAAATATGGCTAAGCTCGAATTCAGACTCAACATAATAATTGGTGGTGTGCATCAAATTCAGTTGAATTTGCGATTTAACTAATTCAGCTTCACCCGAGTCCCTGATTCGCTCAGCAGATAACGTCACTTCCGGCACAAGAACATTCTCAATTACTTCCTCCAGCTCCCAATGGCTCTGCACCTCTCTGCCATCGACAGATTTGATTCGGTCGCCGGCAAGCAAGCCCGTTTTCGAATACAGGTCGTTAGCGTCCTCTTCGGAAAGCCTTCCGATGGTCAGACTCGTTGGCGGCACGATACCAAAAAGTCTCATTTTCCCCGTGGGCGTTTGCATCTCCTTGGCCACAAGTGCCAAATCTTCTTCAGAGCCGTCCTCGTGCCTTACTCTCAGCGCAATCTTTTCATCTCTGCCGGACAAAGCCGCCGCTATCCCGATATTGCTGAAGTCGAGATCGGCGCTTTTGCCTGCAACCTCAATTATTTCGTCACCGGCCTTGAGCCCTGCACCCGCCGCCGGTGAATTCGGCACAACACCGCCGACTACAGCAGGTGTCAGGTTTATGCCGATAAGAAAAACTATCATAAAGATAATAACGGCGCTAATAACGTTAAAAACAACACCCGCTGCTAAAACAGCAGCACGAATACTTGCCGGCTTATTGGCAAACGAACGCGGGTCATCGCTGGTCTTAACCGTCCCGGTGTCCTCCTGGCCTAACATCTTAACAAAACCACCAAACGGAATAAGACCGAGCCGATATTCCGTCTCGCTGGCCTTGCACTTGCCGCCGATAGTAAAACTTAACCCATCTTCACCGGACTCATCGCCTTCTTTGGCGAATAGCTTCGGCAGTATCCGAAACTTAAAACCATTTTCGGTCCGCTGCACACCAAACAAAGTCGGCGGCATAAAGATTGAAAAGGCTTCGACCTTTATGCCGGACAATTTGGCAACAATAAAATGACCGAACTCGTTAACGAGAACAACCGACCCAAATCCGAACATGGTCAACAGTATATTGCCAAAAGTATTGAGATTTTGGGCAATTAAATAAACAACCGCCACAAAAACAGCAGCAAACAAAATCAAACGAAAACGCTTATTAAAGAAATCTTTCAGTTCCGTCATTCAATAAACTCCAAATACTGACTTTTGCTCTTGGTTTAAGTGAACTTACTCGTGCCATAGGTAAGTTCGGAGTGCCTAAAGTGACACTTACGTGTCATCCTGAGGCGAAGCCGAAGAGCCTGCCCTGAGCTTGCCGAAGGGATCTGGCCAACGAAAAAGAGATTCTTCGCTTCGCTCAGAATGACAGCTT
>JAUWBX010000126.1 GCA_030609625.1 Phycisphaerae bacterium | reverse complement strand
CACAAGGCCTAATGGTGTGCAGTGTACACCCTACCAACATATAAATGATTAATGATGATTATTTATATCTGGATTCCTGCTTTTGCAGGAATGACAGTTTTTTGAACAGATTCCTCGACTCCGCTGCACTCCGCTCGGAATGACATAAAAAAGGTAAATGCTCGTCTCGGAATGACAGTCCACCATTTCACGTGCGAAGGGTACTACGCTCGGACAAACACATTGCAATTGTGGGGTTTGGGACTATAATTTTCTCAATGTTTAAGAATATATCCATAATCGGCGATGGCGGGATGGGCACTGTCCTGGCTATGCTGCTGAGCGAGAAGGGTATAGCTGTGCGGATGTGGGGTTATGACCGTCGGCAGTTAGAACAAATAGAACAAAATCGCGAGAACAAGAAATTTTTGCCCGGCTATAAACTGCCGGAACAGCTTGTGTTTGAAGCCGATGATGCGCGTATAACGGATGGGGCCGACCTGCTCGTCTCTGCTGTGCCGTGTCAGTTTATGCGCGGGATTTGGAACCGCCTGAAAGATTACGTTCCACAGAGTATTCCTATTGTCTCGGTCGCCAAGGGTATTGAGAATGATACTTTGCTGCGTCCGACCCAGATACTTGCCGAGGTTCTGGGCGAAAAACGAGGGGCGAGAGACGAGGGACCAGGGACCAGGGACGAGGGACGAGGGATGAGGGACGAGGGACGAGGGACGAGATTTGCTGTTCTCTCCGGGCCTACGATTGCCGATGAGCTGGCCCGAAGACTTCCGGCGACGGCCTGTGCGGCTGCCGACGATGAGACGTTGGCTAAAGAAATTCAACACACCTTCTCCGAAGGAGTCCCCTGGCTGCGAGTCTATACTAATACCGACATTGTCGGCGTTGAGTTAGCCGGTGCTATGAAGAATATTATCGCCATAGCAGCGGGGATTATCGACGGCACAGGCGCCGGCGACAACGCCAAGGCGGCCCTTTTGACCAGAGGGCTTGCCGAGATAACGCGTCTGGGGATATCGATGGGAGCCAGGCAGCAGACCTTTGCGGGATTGACCGGGCTTGGTGATTTGGTTACAACCTGCATTTCGCCAAAGGGAAGAAACCGCTCATTCGGCGAAAGGGTAGGCAAGGGGCAAACCGCGGAGCAGGCCCAAAGTGCCACCGAATCGGTCGTTGAGGGCGTTGCCACCTGCAAATCGGTCGTTGCTCTTGGGGTCCGATATAATATTGAGATGCCGATTACCCAGGCCGTCTATGAGGTGCTGTTTGAGAATAAGCCGGTTCAGACGGCTATTGCGGATTTGATGAAGCGCCAACTCAAAGCTGAATGATTGAACTCGATGCTCGATACTCGATTCTTGGTACTCGTTAAATGGTGAGCAGTAATTAACCAATTAACCAGTTAACCAATTAACCAGATTAGTCCTATAAACTTTGTTTTCTCCATATCTCTTGCAAGAACTTCCGCAATCAGCACATATCCATTTCGAGAGGACTTTTTCCTGTGTGAAAAATATTCTGCTTTTGAGAAATTTTTCGTTAGAGGAAGATTTCAAAAGGGAACACTGGGTTTCTGAGCGGAAGCTGTCCCGATTGATTTGGAATGGAGATTTTATCAGAAGTGGGGGCGTCTTTTTTCAATACTCTGCAAAATGAGTTACTGTTTTTTTTCAGGCGTTTGGCCGGCCTGGCTTTTGTTTTATATACTTTAGTTGGTATCACGGTTTTTAGAAGTATAGGGCCGAGTAATTTAATGCAGGTAATGACCTGGAAACCCGATAAATCGGTATGATTCAGCCGGAGGCGTTTGTTTTGTAGGGGTGGTTCGCGAACCGCCCGTACAGCGGAATTGGAACCCAGACCTGAGTTTCGGCTAATCTAATGTGGAGTAGCGGGATAAAAACCCTTACAGGTATTATAAGCGTTACGCTTGATAAAAGAATGCGCTTTTGTGGGTGAATTTCTTATGTTTGGACTCTTGAAAAAGCACGCATATTCGATTGGTGTCGATATTGGAGACGATGGCCTCAAGCTGGTCCAGCTTGGAGATAACGGAAAGGGTATAAGTTTAATTGCCGGCAGCAGTGAGAACCTTCCCAAGGATGTGAAACTCGGCAGCGGTAAGTGGCAAAGATGGGCTATCGATACTATATGTCAGTTGAGCGCCCTCGGCAATTATCATGGCAAAGAAGTGATAGCGGCAATGCCGAGTCGTGAGCTGTTTATCGACCAAATGAGAATGCCGAAGGCGGACGAAAGCAAGCTCGAGGATGTTATCTTTTCAAAGATAAAACAGAGACTTCCGTTCGAACCCATTCAAGAGAACACATTGATGAAGTACATTGCGATGGAAGATAATAATGTTCTGGTGATGGCAACAGAGCGCAAGATTATTGACAGGCACCTGGCGATATACGAAAAGGCCGGTCTGGCTATTAAGTCCATAGGTGTTTGGCCTGTAGCGCTGGCAAACTGCTATACCAGGTTTTTTGGTCGGCGTAAATCCGACCTTGAAGTGATTGTAATGCTCGTTTGTATCGAGGCCAACAGTACAAATGTTGTAATCTGCCGTCATAAGAATTTGCTTTTTGCCCGTTCTATATCAACAGGACTAAGCCAGCTCGGCAACAAGAAAGCAGTCAACACATTGGTATTGGAGCTGACCGCCTGCAGACGCCACTTCGCCTCAATGTATCCAAGAGCTCAAATCGAGCGTCTGATTTTCCTTTCAGGTCAGAATGTAGATAAAGACATGTGCGTAACGATAGCAAAGCAACTGGAAATACCGGCTCAGATGGGAGATTGCCTGGCGGCAGTGGAAATAACCGACGCCTGTCGTCTGGGCGGGGACTGCGAACGTGATAAAGGTTCTTTAGGCACCCCGATAGATAGAAGGAATTGTCAGGTTAACTGGGCTATCGCCTTTGGACTTAGCCTGTCGTAGAGACACTGACGGACACTGACGAGTCGGTGTTAAGGTCAGTGTTAGTCCGTGTCCTAAGAGGAGGCAAATTAAAAAATGGCTAATATAAATTTTGTGCCCGATGATTACGTTCAAAACAACGAATCGCGTAAAACAAACCTGATGTATCTTGTGTTGTTTGGGGTGGTGATGATAGCGTTATGCAGCTCATTTATGACTATCAAGATACGCCAGCGGGCCTGTGGTATCAAGGAAAAACTCGTAACTACAAAGATGTCCCAGATCCAAGAGGCCATAAAACAGTTTGAAGAGCTTCAGTCAAAGCGCGGTGCAATGATGAGGACGGCTCTTACGACGGCAGAGCTTCTTGAGCCGGTGCCCAGAAGTGTTTTGTTAGCGTCGCTGACGAATAACCTGCCTCAGGGTGTGTCGCTGTTAAAAGTGAGCCTGGTCCAGAAGGAACCCAAGCAGACCAGCCGTGTTGCGCCAACGAGTAAATACCAAGCCGCACAGGCTAAAAAGGCGGCAGCGGCTAAAGACGAAGTCTCACGGGAGAAACTGTTAGAGACTCATATAGATATTGAAGGTATGGCACCGAGCGACCTTCAGGTTGCAGCCTATATCGAACGGCTGAGTAATTCGAGTTTGCTGGACAATGTAGCGCTGGTGGAGTCAAAAGAGCATAAAGTCGATGATAGTACCACGTTAAGACAATTCAAACTGACGGCAATGCTCAGGAAAGACGTGCACCTTACCAAGGAAGACGTTAAGAGAATCAGGGACAGAGCTGAAAATACAATATGGAATTTTTAATACGGTGAGTTAGCGAATTAACCAATTAACTAATTCACTAATTAACTAAAATAAGATGAGGATATAATTATGACAAGCGGTTTCAGAAAAGCTGTGTTTTCCGTCTTATTATTTGGTGTAGCAGTAGTGGGCTACCAATATATGATTAAGCCGGCCAACAGTCATCTGGCTGATACAAAAGGGCGTCTTGAGACAAAATTAACTCAATTAACCAAATTCGGAAAAGCAGCTACAGCGGCAGAGGGCCTTACAAAACAGCTTGAGCAACTGGAAGAGGCGATAAAGTTTTTTGAAAGCAAGCTGCCTCCGAAAAGTCAGATTCACAAGGTGCTTGAGCAGATAACTGTTATTGCCCAGAAACAGGGCCTCAAGCCTAAAACAATTCGGACACTCAAGAAAAAAGATAATAGCGGCTACATAGAGCAGCCGTTAAAAATGGAATTGGTGGGCAATTTTAGTTCCTTTTACTCGTTCCTATTAGAGCTTGAGAAGCTGCCGCGAATAATAAAAATTCGCGAGCTTAAGCTGGACAAGCAGAAAAGCACGGAGGGACAAATATCGGCTGATTTTGTAGTAAGTATATTTTTCCAGAATAAAACCGGTTAAACAAATAATCCCTCTCAAACGAGATACAAGTTAATGGAGCTTAGTTATGTTATCCTTTTTACGCGACCAAAGCCTTGAAGATTTACCGGCACAAAAAAAGATGAACACAACCGCCGGCAAGGCACCCGGTGACGGTACCGAGAAGTCACGGGAGTCTGAATATCTTACCGTAGCATCTCATGGAAAACAAGTTCGCAAGAGTACCACGTTGCTTGCCGTTTTGTTTATTATAGGCCTGTTATGCCTTTGGTTTATGATAAAAAAGAGCACCCCCAAAGCGGCATCAGCAGCGGCTGGTAAAACGGAAGATACCCTGATTGAAACAGCCATCGCTCGACTCACAGGCGTTAAGTCAGCAATGTTCAGCAGGATGGATGAGATAGTCGGGAAATTCTACGAGTTTTCCGACGTACCGCAGGTCAAGGTGAATGAACTGGCGAAAAATCCTTTTGAGCTTGAAACGTTTTCGACCAATTTAGAGGAGAAACCTGGTGTTGAGGGAAAAGGTAACGAAATTGATGCTAACAAGCTCTGGCAGCAGATGAGACGAAAATCACAAGGTATGCAGCTTTGGAGCATTATGCAATCGGACCAGGGAAATCGCTGTATGATAGATGATAAAATTCTCCTCGAGGGGGATTCAATAAAAGGTTTTAAGGTTCTCCAAATTGGCGATATTTTCGTTAAGCTTGAATCGAACGGTGTGGAAATAGTATTGAAGTTGTCGGAATGAAACCCGTTAGAAATTCTGTAACGGGGATCTAACAAGACACAAAAACAGGAAATTTCTAACGGGATGAAACTACCCTTTATATCTGTAAAAAGACAGGATTCTACGAGCCCGAAAAAGGATTTTGCAAGGCGGGCTAAAGCCCACCAAAAAGAATATCTCGGTGGGGCAAGCCCCACCCTACCAGATGAGGACCAATCGGTGCTCGGCTTAAGCGACCTTTACTCTCCGGAACAGAGCGGTGAATCGCACGTGTACGATATCGCTGATGCCCTGCTGGATATGGGCAAGATTAATCCTAAGCAGCTCGCAAGTCTGCGGAAAAAACAGCAGACAAAGCCGACTTCTGATATCGCAGAGTTGCTGCTGAAAATGGAGAAAATCAGTGCTGATGATATTTTGACGGCTAAGGCCAAACTTTATGACCTCAAGTTCAGACATATAGGGCCGGATGACGTACAGAAGGAAGCTTTTGATAAACTTGACATTGACTTTATAAAGAGCAACTCCGTTTGTCCGATTGCAATAGAGCAAGGGACCCTGGTTGTTGCAACAAGTGAGCCGGCAAATGTCCTTGCGATAGAGGATGTAAAAAGACAAACACAGATGGAGCTCAGGGTTGTAGTTTGCAGCGTCGAAGACATCGAGGCCGTGTGCGATTCCTTCAAGGACGAAAGAGCCGATTACGACCTTGATGATATCATAGGTGATATGGCGGATGTCGAGGTCGTTCAGGACCAGCAGGAGGATTCAGAAGACCTGGAACAAATGGCAGGCCAATCGCCTGTTATTAAGTTCGTCAATTATCTGATTAGTAAAGCAGTACGTGAAGGTGCCAGTGACATTCATATCGAGCCAAAGGAAAAGATTATGAAGACAAGGTGCCGTATAGACGGTGTCCTTTTTGAGACGATGGAGTCTCCGTTGAAGATGCATCCTGCGATTGTTTCGCGAATCAAGATTATGGCCAATCTTGATATTTCGGAAAGACGCCTGCCGCAGGACGGCAAAATTAAGGTCAACGTGGCTTCAAGAGCAATCGATTTGCGGGTTTCGATACTGCCGACGAACCATGGAGAAAAAGTGGTTATTCGTGTTCTGGACAGTAAATCTATTATGCGAGGTCTCGAGCAGTTAGGTATGGAGTCTGATGTGATGGCAACTTTTCGTGAGCAGATAACGCTGCCTCACGGGATTTTACTGGTTACCGGCCCGACGGGTTCCGGCAAGAGCACTACCTTGTACTCGGCCCTGTGCCAGATGGACGGCGATAAGCAGAACATTTCAACAGTTGAAGACCCGGTGGAATATGAGCTTGATTTCTGCAATCAGGTCCAGACCAACGAGAAGATTGGTCTTGACTTCGCCTCGTCGCTTAGAAGTCT